>JAHYJF010000397.1 GCA_019428955.1 Burkholderiaceae bacterium | reverse complement strand
CGCGAGCGACTTCGAGGTCGTGATGACCGCCCCCTTGGAACCGTTGTACCAGGTCAGGCCCGGGCGCGGCCTCACCCCGGCGGTCGAGGCGATATTCACGAGGCTGCCCCCGCCGTTGCGGCGCAGCGCCGGCACGGCGTGGATGGTCGAAAGGTAGATGCTCTTGACGTTGACGGCGTAAACCCGGTCGAACTCCTCTTCTCTGACCTCGAGCGCGCTCTGGTTGCGGTGTGTCCAGCCGGCGTTGTTGACCATGGCATCGAGCTTGCCATGGCGCTCCTCGGCGGCCTCGACCAGCGCCTTCATGTCGGCCGAACTGGTGACGTCGGCGGCAAAGAAAGATGCCCGCCCCCCGGCCGCCACGATCGCGGCTGCCACCTTCTCGCCGCTCACTGCGTCGATGTCATTGACGATTACCTGCGCCCCTTCCTCGGCGAGCCGCCTGGCGATCCCTTCGCCAATGCCGCTGCCGGCGCCGGTGACGATGATCGACTTGTCCTGAACCCTCATGAAAGAATCTCCGCTCGATGTGTTCAACCGTGCCGAATGGCAACGGTCTTCAGGGTGGTGAAGCCGTAGAGCGCTTCAAAGCCTTTTTCCCGGCCGTAACCGCTCGCCTTGGTGCCGCCAAACGGCAGTTCGACCCCACCGCCGGCGCCATAGTTGTTGATGAAGACCTGCCCGGCCCGAACCCGCCTGGCCATCCGGAACTGGCGCGCGCCATCCTGCGTCCAGACCCCGGCCACCAGCCCGAAGTTGGTGCCGTTGGCCATCTCCACGGCCTGGTCCTCGTCGTCGAAGGACATCGCCGAGAGCACCGGGCCGAACACTTCTTCCTGCGCTATGCGGTGCTCCATCGGCACGTCGCGCAGCAGGGTCGCTGCGGCGTAGAAGCCGGTATCGGGGGCCTCGGCGACGATGCTGCCTTGGGCGACGGTCGCAATGCCGGCGGAGCGCGCTTCTTCAAGGAAACCGTGCACCCGTTCGAGCTGGGTCTTGCGGATCAGCGGGCCGAGATCGAGGTCGAGCTTCGGAGGACCGGCGCGCAGGGCGCTGAACGCCTTGCCAACGCGCTCGAGCACCTGCTCGTAGAAACCGCGCTGCACCAGCAACCGCGAACCGGCGCTGCAGGTCTGGCCGGCATTTTGCACGATGCCGTTGATGATGAACGGCAGTGCCGCCTCGATATCGGCATCGGCGAAGATGATCTGCGGCCCCTTGCCGCCGAGCTCGAGCGTCACCGGGCAATGGCGTTCGGCGGCCACCTGCTGGATCAGCGTGCCGACCCGGGGGCTGCCGGTGAAGCTGATGTGGTCGATGCCCGGATGCCGCACCAGGGCGTCGCCGACCTCGTGGCCGTAGCCGGTGACGACGTTGATCGCCCCGGGCGGAAAGCCGACTTCGGCGGCCAATTCCGCCACCCGGATCAGCGACAGGCAGGCGTCTTCCGAGGGCTTGACCACGCAGACGTTGCCGGCAGCCAGCGCGCCGCCGACGCTGCGCCCGAAGATCTGCATCGGGTAATTCCAGGGGATCACGTGGCCGGTCACCCCGTGCGGCTCGTACCAGGTCAGCACGCTGTAGCCATTGAGGTAGGGAATGGTGTCGCCATGGAGCTTGTCGCCGGCACCGGCGTAGAACTCGAAATAACGCACCAGGGCCAGGGCGTCGGTTTTGGCCTGTCTGGTCGGCTTGCCGCAATCGCGTTGCTCGATGGCAGCAAGTTCGTCGGCGTGCTCGGCGACCTTGGCGCTGAGTTTCATCAGCAGGCGGCCGCGCTCGGCAGCGGTGAACTGGCCCCAGGTCTGGTCCAGGCATTCGCGGGCGGCACGCACCGCGTTGTCGATATCCGCGGCGTTGCTGCGCTCGATGGTTTCGTAGGTCTGGCCGTCAGCGGGGTCGATTACCGGCAGGGTCTGCCCCGAAACGGAACGCACGGCGGTATTGGCGATGTGATTGCGGGGCATGGCGGTTGGTCCGGTCTGGATTATTGGGGCTGGATCGATGGTCCGACAGATGGTCCGATGGCCGGCCCGACTGTTGGCATTGTGGCCAGGGGGGTGGGGAAAACGATGTCGCGCAGGCCCAGTGAGAGCTGCGGCACGTAGGTGATCACCCCAAGGCAGAAAATGATCACCAGCACGAAGGGCACCAAGTGGCCGATGATGCGATCGAGCGAGATCCTCGCGACAGTGCAGGCGGCGAACAGATTGACGCCGAAGGGTGGCGTGATCATGCCCATGGCCAGGTTGACGACCATGATCAGACCGAAGTGCACCGGGTCAACGCCGAAGTGCACCGCCACCGGCACCAGGATCGGCGCCAGCACGATGATTGCCGCCGAGGTCTCGATGAACATGCCGATAACGAACAGCGCGAGATTGACGCCGAGCAGGAACCAGACCGGCGAGCGCAGCACCTCGGTGAGCCAGTGGCCAATCTGATCCGGGATGCCGGCGCGGGTAATCAGGAAGGCGAACAGGCCGGCATTGGCAATGATGAACATGATCACCGCGCTCGAGAGCACCGACTTGCGCAGCACCATCACCACTTCTGTCAGCTTGAGTTCGCGGTGGATCACCAGGCCAACTGTCAGGGCGTAGAACACCGCGACCACCGAAGCCTCGGTGGGCGTGAAAACACCGCCGTAAATGCCGCCCAGGATGATCACCGGCATCAGCAATGCCCAGCCGGCA
>JAHYJF010000396.1 GCA_019428955.1 Burkholderiaceae bacterium | reverse complement strand
TTGCTCGATGAGCAAAAGGAACGCCATCAGGGCGGCAGCCGCTGGATCGGCACCAATGGCACCTCGCCATTCGGCAACGGCGGCTATAACCCCGAGGGCATCCGGATCGGTGGGCCGTCGGCCGGCAATCGCAGCGCGGTCAAGGTCTGGGAACAGCGCGCCTACCGCGACTACGACGACAGTATCGAGCTGGGCACGCGCAACATCAAGGTGGCGTTGCGCCGCCTGCGGCGCTTCGCCCGCGAGGGTGCGGAAGCGGAGCTCGACCTCGATGACACCATCGCGTCGACCGCGCGCAACGCCGGCTGGCTCGATCTGAAGATGGTTCCGGAGCGCCACAACACCATCAAGGTGCTCATGCTGCTCGACGTCGGCGGAACCATGGATGACCACATCCGCCAGACCGAGGAACTGTTCTCGGCGGCCAAGTCAGAGTTCAAGCATCTCGAGTTCTACTACTTCCACAATTGCGTCTACGACTACGTCTGGAAGAACAACCACCGCCGCCACGCCGAGCGCAGCGATACCTGGGACATCATCCGCAAGTACAACCCTGACTACCGCCTGATCTTCGTCGGCGACGCCACCATGAGCCCCTATGAGGTGCTGCAGCCCGGCGGCTCGGTGGAGTACATGAACGAGGAAGCTGGCGCCGTCTGGCTGCGCCGCCTGGCCGAGCGCTTTCCCAAATTCGCCTGGCTAAATCCCGAACCAGAGGGAGTCTGGGAGTATCGCCAGTCGATCGCGGTGATTCGCCAGCTGCTGGCCGGCAGGATGTACCCGGTGACGCTCCAGGGGCTGGAGCGCGCGATGCGCGAACTCTCGAAGTAAGGCGTCTCCGGCGAATCCGCGCGAGGCCGCCGCTTGGGTTCAGCCGGTCAGAGCCGCCTGAATCGCCATCTCGGCGGTGGCCAGGTCGCGAATTTCACCGACCATGATGATGTCGGGATCCTGGCGCATGATCGCCCGCACCCCTTCGGCGAAATTGAGCTCGATCGCCGGCTGCACCTGCATCTGGTTGAACGCCGGCTCGATCATTTCGATCGGGTCCTCGACGGTGCAGACATTGACTTCGTCGGTGGCCAGATGCTTGAGCGTGGTGTAGAGCGTGGTGGTCTTCCCCGAGCCGGTCGGACCGGTGACCAGGATGATCCCGTTGGGACGGGCCGTCATCTCGTTCCAGCGGGCAATGTCGTCGCTTGGGAAACCGAGTTCCTGGAAATCGCGCATCAGCACTTCCGGATCGAAGATGGGCATCACCAGTTTCTCGCCGAAGGCGGTCGGCAGGGTCGACAGGCGCAGCTCTATTTCCTTGCCCTCGCTGGCGCGGGTCTTGATCCGGCCATCCTGGGGGCGACGCTTCTCGACCACGTCCATGCGTCCCAGCGACTTGATCCGGCTGGTCATCGCACTGAGCACCGCCGAGGGCACCTGGTAGACCTGGTGCAGGACCCCGTCGATCCGGAACCTGATATTCCCCAGATCGCGGCGCGGTTCGACGTGGATATCGCTGGCCCGCTGTTCGAAAGCGTACTGCCAGAGTCAGTCGACGATGGTGACGATGTGCGCGTCGTTGGCGTCGAAGCTACGTCCGGAGCAGCCCAGATCGACCAGTTGCTCGAAATTGTTGCGTTCGTGATCGGGCCCTTTGCGGGTCGCCTGGCGCACCGACTTGGCGAGGCTATAGAACTCGACCGAATAGCATTTGAGCTCGAGCGGGTTGACCAGCACGCGGTTGATGCTCTTGTGCAGGAGCGCACCGAGTTCCTCGACCCAGTCGACCACGAAGGGCTCGGAGGTCGCGATCGTCACCTCGGAACCGCGGACCTCGAGCGGCAGGAGCGCGAAGCGCTCGACGTACTGGCTGGACATCACGTCGGCGACCCGGGCCAGATCGAGCTTGAGCGGATCGATGTGCCGGTATGGCAGTCCTACCCCAGCAGCCCGTCGTCGAGCAGGGCCGGGACCAGATCGGCGAGTTCGAGGCGTTTGCCTGGTTTCCCGAACGCTCGCACTGCCGCGGCAATGGGGGAATTCATCGGCCGGAGGCTAGCACATCAGAAGCGCCTGAAACGAGATTCCCGCCGAACGGCCGGTCGGCAGCGCCCCCACGAGCGAACTCAGATGGTGAAGCCGGCGCTCCCGGTAACTTCCTCTTGCTCCAGCGCCCTGACCCAGTTGCGGGCGGGCAGGCGGTACTCGCGCGCCACCAGCGCGGCGCGAGCGTGCAGTGCGCGCCAGCCAATAGCCAGGGGCGGGCCTGAAAATGCCAGCGCGATCACATTGGGAAGTCCCGGGGCCGTCAGCTCGATCATCCGACCGTCGAACGCCGACTTGATGCGCCTGCGATTACGCTCCAGCGATTGATGTTCTCCGAACAGATTGACGACCAGGATTCCCGCCGGTGCCAGCGCCTGCCGGCAGTCGGAGTAGAACTCTGCCGAGTCGAGGATCGGACCGCGCGCCGCGGCATCAAAGGCGTCGACCGCGATCACGCCGTAGCGACCCCGGTTGGCGGGCCGGGCGACCCAGCCTGCGCCATCGTCGATCACCAGCTTCAGGCGCTCGCCCTCGGGCGGCAAGCCGAATGATTGCCGGGCGACCGCTAGCACCAGGGCCGAGAGTTCGACCGCCGTAACGCTCGTCGCCGGCAGGCGCCGATGACAAAAACGAATCAGCGCCCCCGCCCCGATACCGATCT
>JAHYJF010000395.1 GCA_019428955.1 Burkholderiaceae bacterium | reverse complement strand
GATCTGGGATCGATCTCGGGGCCGATATCCCCGACCAGACTTGCACCACCCGGGGCAGTCCTGACCAGCTCAAGGTATTGCTCAACAACCTGGTCGACAACGCCCTGCGCTATACCCGCCGCCGCGGCCATGTCGACGTGCGCCTGGCAATCGACCCGAGCTCGGGAGCGCCAGTTCTCGAGGTCATCGACGACGGGCCCGGCATCGAGCCGTGGGAGCGACATCGAGTCTTTGACCGCTTCTACCGCGCGGTCAGCTCACAAACCGAGGAGCAGACCATTGACGGCACCGGGCTCGGGATGGCAATCGTCAAGTCGATCGCCGATCACCACGGCGCGATCGTGACGCTGGGCAACGGACTGCCCGGAGGACGCGGGCCGGGATTGAGCGTTCAGGTGAGATTCCCGGCGACCGGCTAGTCGTAGGCATGGCAGGGTAACGCGGCCGCTCTGGTGGTGCCCTACGGCGGTCGACAATCCGATTCAGACTGAGTATTGTCTGAAGATGGATTCATTAGAAGAATCCCAACTCGCGGGGCTTTCGACAGCCGAAGCGGCGCAGCGTCTGGCCAACGATGGCCCAAACGAATTGCCGCAGGCCCGACGGCGCACCATTGCGCGCATTGCCATGGAAGTGGTGCGCGAGCCAATGTTCCAGCTGCTGGTCGCGGCGGCGCTGGTCTACCTCCTGCTGGGCGACGCCGGTGAAGCGCTGATGCTGCTGGCCTTTGTGGTCATGATCGTGGTGATCACCCTGGTTCAGGAACGACGCACCGAGCGCGTGTTGGAAGCGCTGCGCGACCTGACCAGTCCGCGAGCGCTGGTCGTGCGCGACGCAGAGCGGGTGCGAGTCGCCGGGCGTGAAGTGGTGCGTGGCGACCTCTTGGTGCTCCACGAGGGCGATCGCGTGCCCGCCGACGCGCTGCTCCTGGCCGCCCATGATCTCCAGACCGACGAATCGCTGCTTACCGGGGAAGCGGTCCCGGTGCGCAAGATCGCTGCCCAGAACGAACCACCCGGCGCCCGTCCGGGAGGCGACAACCTTCCCTGGGTCTACGCCGGCACGGTGGTGGTCGATGGCCAGGGAATGGCGCGGGTACACGCCACCGGCGCGGCCAGCGAAATGGGCCGTATCGGCAAGGCGCTCTTTGAGCTGGAGCCGCCCCTGACCCCGCTGCGCATCGAAACCAGGCGAATGGTCCGGGTGTTCTCGATCATCGGCCTGACGCTGAGCACAGCCGTCGTGGTGCTGTATGGCTTGATCCGCGGCAACTGGCTCGAAGGAGTGCTTGCCGGAATCGCGCTCGCAATGTCGATGCTGCCCCAGGAACTGTTCCTGATCCTCACGGTATTCCTGGCCATGGGCGCCTGGCGGATGTCACACCAGCATGTGCTGACCAGGCGAGCGGCCACTATCGAGACCCTCGGCGCGGCGACGGTGTTGTGCACCGACAAGACCGGGACCATGACCCAGAACCGCATGGCGATCGCCGAACTCGCAAGCACCAGCGCCCAGGAAAGCGAATTCTGCATGGTGAATTCAGGCCCAATCGCGGCCTCATTTCACGAGTTGCTCGATACCGCGGTGCTGGCCAGCGAGCCCGATCCGCTCGACCCAATGGACCGGGCGATTCACCTCCTGGCCGAGCGCTGCCTGCCCGCTGGCGCTCGCCACGAGGGCTGGATCCTGGAGCACGAATACAGCCTGAACGAGCGCTGCCTGGCGATGTCTCATGTCTGGCGACCGGCATCGGGTGACAATAGTGTCGTGGCCATCAAGGGGGCGCCGGAGGCAGTCGCGGCACTTTGCCGCCTGGACGCAGCCCAGGACGAGCACTTGCAGCGCGATGCCCGGGCAATGGCGACGCGCGGACTGCGGGTGCTCGCCGTGGCGCGAGCCGAATTCAGCGGTGAAGTCTTGCCGGACTCCCCGGAGGATTTCCGCTTCAGGCTGCTTGGATTGCTGGCGCTGGCCGATCCCTTGCGAGCGACGGTGCCAGGGGCGATTGAAGAATGCCGTGCCGCCGGCATAAAGGTGGTAATGATCACCGGTGATTACCCGGCCACCGCAGGGGCAATCGCGCAGCAGGCTGGCATAAGCAGCGAGCATGGCATGCTCACCGGCGAACAGGTCGCTGCCATGGGCGATGCCGAGTTGTCTTCCGCGATCGCGAACGTAACGGTCTTCGCGCGGGTGCTGCCGGAACAGAAACTGCGCATCATCCAGGCCTTCAAGGCTCGCGGCGAAGTAGTGGCGATGACCGGTGACGGCGTCAACGACGCACCATCGCTCAAGGCCGCCCACATTGGAATTGCGATGGGCGGACGCGGCACTGATGTTGCCCGGGAGGCGTCATCGCTGGTGCTGCTGGACGACGATTTCGGATCGATCGTCAAAGCCATCAGGCTTGGGCGCCGAATCTATGACAACCTGCGCAAGGCCATGGCATTCGTACTCGCGGTCCACGTACCGATCGCCGGGCTGGCGTTGCTGCCGTTGCTCTTCGGCTGGCCGATCGTTTTCTTTCCGGCCCACATCGCATTTCTGGAACTGGTCATCGACCCGGTCGGCTCCTTTGTTTTCGAGGCTGAGGACGAGGAACAGGACATCATGGGGCGCCCCCCGCGCGACCCGCAATCGTCGCTGTTCTCCCCGCGGCTCATCGCCTGGAGCCTGATTCAGGGTGTGCTGATCCTGCTCACTGCCGCTGCCTTCTTCCTGATGAT
>JAHYJF010000394.1 GCA_019428955.1 Burkholderiaceae bacterium | reverse complement strand
TCCCGACTATAAAGGGACGGGGCCTATGCGGGCCTTGACAGATGTATCGATAATAGCTCGGGCAAGTGCACGGGGTGGCCTCTGCCAAGGCCAACGGCGCATCATAGGATTTCCAAAAGTAAGAGCTACCGCGAAATTTGAGCCGCTCATAACAATTTGATCGAACAGCTGGGTAATATTGCATGAAACGTATTCTCTTCACCGGCACAGCCGGCTTCATCGGTTTTCATCTGGCCAAACTGCTGCTGGCCGAAGGCTTCCGGGTGCATGGCTACGACGGCATGACCGATTATTATGACGTGCGCCTGAAACAGCGCCGCCACCAAATGCTGCTGCAAAGCCCCAACTTTTCGATGACCGAAGGCATGCTTGAAGATCAGACGCTGTTTGATCGCATGGCCGACGACTTTGCCCCCGAAGTGATCGTGCATCTGGCAGCCCAGGCAGGGGTGAGCTACAGCCTCGAAAACCCTCGCGCCTATTTGGATGCCAACGTGATCGGCACCTTCAACGTGATGGAGGCGGCACGTCGGCTGAAGGTGCAGCACCTGCTGATGGCCTCGACCAGTTCGGTCTATGGCGCCAACGAAAATATGCCCTTTGTCGAGACGTCGAAGGCCGATACCCAGCTGACCATCTACGCCGCCACCAAGAAGGCGACCGAAAGCATGGGCCACGCCTATGCCCATCTGTGGAACCTGCCGACCACGATGTTCCGGTTCTTCACCGTCTACGGGCCCTGGGGCCGCCCCGACCTTGCGCTTTACAAGTTTGTCGATGCCATCCTCGATGGCCGCCCGATCGACGTTTACAATCATGGCGATATGTGGCGCGATTTTACCTATGTGGATGACCTCGTGCGCGGCATCCGCCTGCTGATCGACGCGGTGCCGAAACGGTCAGAAGACGGTGTGGTGCCTGTGGGCGACAGTCTTTCGCCGGTGGCGCCTTGGCGTTTGGTCAATATCGGCAATTCCGACAAGGTGCGGCTGACCGATTTCATCGACGCGATCGAGGCGAGCCTCGGGCTTCGCGCCACGCGCAACCTAATGCCGATGCAGATGGGCGACGTGCCCGCTACCTGGGCCGATTGTACGCTGTTAGAAAGCCTGACCGGCTACCGCCCGCAAACGGGTTTTCGCGAAGGCATCGACGCATTTGTAAAGTGGTACCGGGAGTATTCGGGGAAATGACCAGTATTGCCAAGCTGCCAGGGATGGATGACATCCGCATTGCGGTGATCGGGTTGGGCTATGTCGGTCTGCCTTTGGCGGTCGAATATGGCAAGCGCCGCCCGGTGCAGGGCTTCGACATCAAAGCCGACCGGATCGCTGAACTAATTGCCGGGCGCGACAGCACACTCGAGGTCAGCGGCGATGAATTGCGCGAGGCGGGCATGCTGGTCTTCAGCGCCGATGTCAGGGACCTAGCAGGCTGCAACTTCTACATCGTGACCGTGCCAACCCCGATCGACGCGCACAAGCGCCCCGACCTGACGCCCCTCATCAAGGCGTCCGAAACCGTGGGGCGGGTGCTCAAGCGCGGCGATGTGGTGGTCTACGAATCCACCGTCTATCCCGGAGCCACCGAAGAAGACTGCGTTCCGGTGCTGGAACGATTTTCCGGGTTGACGTTCAATCACGATTTCTTCTGCGGCTATTCACCCGAGCGCATCAATCCCGGAGACAAGGCGCACCGGTTGCCGAGCATCCGCAAGGTCACCTCGGGCTCGACCGCCGAAACCGCAGATCTGGTCGATGCGCTTTATGCCAGCATCATCACCGCCGGCACCTACAAGGCCGAAAGCATTCGCGTGGCCGAGGCCGCCAAGGTAATCGAGAACACCCAGCGCGACCTGAACATAGCGCTGATCAACGAGCTGGCGATCATCTTCAACCGCATGGGCATCGACACCGAGGCGGTATTGAAGGCAGCAGGCACGAAATGGAACTTTCTGCCCTTTCGCCCGGGGCTGGTGGGCGGCCACTGCATTGGCGTCGATCCCTACTACCTCACGCACAAGGCCGAGGCGATTGGCTATCACCCTGAAATCATTCTGGCCGGACGGCGGCTGAACGACGGCATGGGCGCTTATGTGGCGGCGCAACTGGTCAAGGCGATGCTGAAACAGCGCATCCATGTGCAGGGCGCGCAGGTGCTGGTACTGGGCCTGACTTTCAAGGAAAACTGCCCCGACCTGCGCAATACGCGCGTGGTCGATGTGATCGCGGAACTGCGCGACTACGGTGTTGAGGTCGACGTGCACGACCCCTGGGCAGACACGGTCGAGGCACGCCAGGAATACGGGCTTGAACTGACCACCAACCCTGCCGCAGCGGCCTATGACGGCATAATGCTGGCGGTTGCCCACCGACATTTCGCCGAACTGGGTGCTGACTCAATACGCGCCTTCGGCAAGCCGCGGCACGTGCTTTACGATCTGAAGCTGCTGCTGCAACCGGGCGAAAGCGATTTGCGCTTGTGACAGAGCCACGGCGGATCGAAATGTTTCAGGGTGAACCCTTCCTGCCTACTAGTCGTCTTTTTAGACTTGTGGCGTAGGTATTCGAGGCAATGACCGCATTGAATGCGCCGCAGCCGCACTGCCGTATGAGGCTCAGATGGTGCTGCAAAGACCGTTGAACCGACCCGCCTTCCCGGCGTTCTTCTTCTCACCCCCCGCCGCTTTACCGACGACCGCGGGTGGTTTTGCGAGACCTGGAACCGGCGTGATC
>JAHYJF010000393.1 GCA_019428955.1 Burkholderiaceae bacterium | reverse complement strand
CTCGACCAGCAGAGGACGGCAGGGATTCCGACGCCCTCGATCGTCCCGGCGACACGGACGGGAGAAAGAGTTAGCCGCCATTATTCACGAGGTTCAGATTCTGGCGGTCGGCGGACTGTTTTCAGGATTGGATCAAGTTTCTGCACAGGCGGATGCCGCGTCCGGGTTGTGAGGCCCGGTCGGTCGCTTGTGTTGGGTCATGCGGGTTGATGTTTCAGGGCGTGCGGGGCGTTTATGTCACGCCGGTCCTGGTGGCGCGAGGGCATGGAAGAGGAACCGTAGCAGTCCTTGCCGGGGGCACGATGCCGGCAGTGTGACGATGATCCGGGTCTTCTTCTCGACGATGGTGGCCGCCAGTTTGACAAGATGCAGGCGCAGTGTGTCGAACTGGGCGCGGCGCCACGGTGAGCGCTTCGGGCAAGCCGCGCGGAGCTTCCAGCAAAGCCAATAGGCGCAGCTGTGCAGTATCAAACGCATCTGGTTGGCGTTCGCCTTCGAGCATGATGTTCGGTCTGATGCGAGATGGGTCTTCCATGCCTTGATGTGGTTCTCGGCCTGGCCGCGCGCGGAATAGAGCTTCTCGTAAAGATGCTTGCCGCGGCCGCCCTCGAGATTGGTGACGATGTAGCGGGTGTCCCGACCCATGGGGCCAACTTCGACGCGGGCAATGACACGACGGGGTTTCGACCACGACCGGGCCGCGTAGGAGAAGGTTTTGAACCGGCGAAGCTTCTGGCCTGGCGTGCGGGCGTAGCGCGCTGCCGTCGACGCCTCCAGGGCCGAGATGGCCTGCGCCAGACGGCCGTTCTTTGACAGGCCAAAGATGTAGCGTAGCCCGAGCCTGTCACACAGGTCCAGAACCTGAGGTGTGCAGTAATGGCTGTCGGCACGCAGCAGGATTTCTGTCTTGGGCCAATACCTGACGATCTGCCGGATCAACCGGCGGATATGGGCCGCGCTCTCGGCCCCCTTGGGACGGCGGGCCGGGCGCAGCAATGTCCCAACGATCCGGCCTTCGCTGTCGAAGACGACGATGGGCTGAAAGCCATACTCATCGTAGAATGCATTGAACAGGCGAAGCTGCTGGTGGCCATGCACCGCATCGAATGTGTCATCGACGTCGAGCACGATCTGGCTGGGCGCATGCGCAAAGGACTGGCAGTAGAACCGGACCATTTCGCGGCCCATGCGGATCAGGGCGCGGGCGTCGGGCATGTTCTCCATGCGCGAGATCGTCGGCTGCGAACACAAGGCCGGCCCTGTTTCCGGGCCACGCTCCAGCGCGATCCTGAAACCGGGATCATGCCGCAGGGCGGTTGCATCATTGCCATCCTCATACCCCGCCCCAATCATCATGATCCGGAAACGGATGATGTCGCACAGACTATGCTGAACTTTCGACGGATCGCGCGGATCGTGCAGGCAATCGGCGAGCCGCTGCGCCAGTCCTGCCTTGCGCTCGATCTCGCGCAGCAGCGTCAGCCCGGCGTCGGAGCTCATGTCAGCGCCGTCAAATCCAAGCAGGATCGGCTTGCCGTTCAGGGGTGACAGACGGGGCGTGAGGCACGTAGATTGGACCATGGCGGAGGTCGTCATCCTGGAAACTGAATGTTTGGCGTCAGCACCCAAAACATACAAGGTTCCATGGAGTTAGGCTACCTCCGCCGCCTTCTCGTGAATTATTCGGGTTAGCAATCGGGGCAGTCTTGCGAGGTTGTTGGCGACCATTGTCAGGATGAAGCGGGATCGGACGCGCTCGACGCCGCGATACATGGTCTGAGCCATGCCGCCGACGGTTTTCGCCCAGCCGAACGCTTCCTCGATCTTCTTTCGGTGCTTCTGGGACAGGGCATAGCCCTCATGCCGGGTGGTTCGGCCATCGATTGCTGAGTATCGCGATTTCTGGGCGACATGCGGCGTGACACAGGCCTTTCGCAGATTGGAAACGAACCCAGACGCGTCATAGCCCTTGTCGGCGCCTATCGTCAGCCGCCGGGTCGATCCGGGGGAATGGCGATGGATCATATCCATGGCGGCCTTGCGCTCGGCATGGCCGTCGGCTTGGGTCAGGTCGCCCTGCATGATCAGGCCGTTGCGGTTCTCCATCAGTGCATGGCCCATGAAGCACAGCATTGCCCCGGTTCCGGGGGATTTCTTGTAGAGCCGTGCGTCCGGATCGGTGATCGAGGCATGGGTGGCATTGGAGCGCTTCTCGCCCTTGAAATCGACCTCGGCATTGCGGTGGCGGTGGGTATTGCGGGGCATCTTGTCGGTCTCTGCTGGGCTATCGGAAGGCTCGGTCTCGGGGGTGGTGTCCGGGGCGGGCGGGTCGCCCGGCCCGTCATCGTCAGGCGAGGTGGCATCGGCCTTCGGCTGGAAGCTCTTCATCGACGCCCATGCCTTGATGAGTGTGCCATCGACCGAAAAGTGCTCGTCCGACAGAAGCGGCGCAACCTCGCCGTGGGCCAGGATCGCGGCCATGACCTTGCGCGACATCTCCGTGGTCAGCAGCCGGTCGCGGTTCTTCGTGAACACGGTGGGGACCCAGACCGGATCGTCGATCCCGAGGCCGACAAACCAGCGGAACATCAGGTTGTAATCCATCTGCTCCATCAACTGCCGCTCGGATCGGACCGAGAACAGGATCTGCAGAAGGCTCGCCCGGATCAGCCGTTCCGGCGGGATCGAGGGGCGGCCGAAATCGGTGTAAAGCGCCTCGAATTCAGCATCGAGACTGGCAAGCGCATCATTCACCACCTGTCTGA
>JAHYJF010000392.1 GCA_019428955.1 Burkholderiaceae bacterium | reverse complement strand
GAAGGCGGCGAGGAAGATATCCATGTGGGGAACGGGCTCCAAAAGGGCGATCCCCACCCCAGAATCCATCCCGACCAAGACCGCAAGACCCCTCGGATCAGGTCAAATCCCAAACGCGATTCCCCTGCCATTCGGGAAGCCCGTGTCGTTTGGCTTCGTCGGACGGAGGGGGAAATGCCGTGGCCGTCGATGGCATTTCCTTGCCTTTGATGTCGACCAACAAACGCCGATCGTGTTGGTCTTCCGGAAAGGCTTTCGCGATGCCTACTATCGCCTTTGCGCGCTCGGAGAAACTGAGGTCTGTGCCCCGAAGTGTACTTAGAATGTCTTTTGTGCTCACCATCGGCACACCCAATTCGTGCCTCAGGAGCGCCTCTGCGTCAGTTGAACTAACGCTGGCGAGTTGGCCGAAAAGTCGTGCTGGCAGGTATTCAGCATAATTTATTGGACCAATTCGTGCTTTGTCGGGTTTGCGCCAAACACGATCCATACTCCGCACGATGGGTAGATCTTTTGCCCGCAGCCATGCGGCCTCTGCGACTGGTTTCAGCGCGTCTGGAAATTCTTGATGCGCAATAAGCCAGTCCAGCGGTTCGGCAATACGGCCCATTTTGCGGAGTTCGGTGAGCATCTCGGCGTGTAGACGACCAAGAGCTCGCAGCACCTCGATGTTGAGCTGCGAATCTTCATTGATCGTCTTGCGGCTAGAGTCGAGTTCCAGTGTGGCGTGGAAGAGGCCTGAGAACGGTAGCGGCAGAGAGGTTGGGAAGAAGCTGTGTAACTTGCCAGGCGCGTTCGTTTCGCCAGACCTTATGGCTATGGCGAGTTCAAATTCCCGTACGTTTTCTCCCGCTCCAATAGTACCTACTCGTTGCCTGACAATCCAATCCTGAGTGCTGGCCTCCGAACCACATTCGAGCAACAGCGATATATCGCCGTCGTCTTTCATGTCCTTTGTCCATCTCTTATCATCGTAGTCGGGCAGTCGAATGCTGATCTCGTCCAACGCTTGAACGAACAAGAGAAAGCTAGGCTGGAACTGAGTTGCTTGCTCAATGACTCTCTTCAGTGCCTTGGTGCTGCCGAGAGGTGCGGCGATAACTGTGTCATATCCATCTTCCCGAAGTCTTCGGGCATGCCGCACAACAGCCTGCGTGCCGCATTCACCCAGTGAGTCCAGTTCCGCTCCGGTAGCGGGAAACACAAGTAATGGGGGTAGATTGGGAGCATCGCCGCTGAAGCTAGCGGCAATCTCAGCGTTCTGATGAGCTAGTTCAGCAACCAGGGCGCGTGCATGGGCCCGCGAGAACCCCAACTCAAGCGAACCACTGCTGATGATGGGGGCCTCAGTCCAATTCAGGATTGCACGAAACCCCAGCCCCTTCGCGCCGATCATGCGGGCCGCACGCGTTGGCTTGTCGCTAGTGTGTGCCGTCATCAGGGACGCGACACCACCTCTCCGGAACGGCTGCCCGGTGTTGGCGACGTATAGTGCCTCCGGCGTCACCTCGATTAGGACACGTCCAGATCCACCCACCTCACTTGCCGCATCCGCCGCGTTTTGAACGAGCTCCAGAAGCTCGCGACCAGCATAATCCGCCGTCGTCTGCTTTTCGGTGCGTGAATGCCCTAGAAGGAAGGCGGGTTTCTCGAGATATGCCTTGCACGTAGATTTCAGCTCAGCAGCAATAAACGCAGCCCAAGCCTCGCCTGTCATGTGCGCGTCGTGCGCTCTGGCGCTGATCTCTTGTTTTACGGACATTGAGTACATCTCAGTTCGCGACGCATAAGACTGCTTTCATTTAATCTGTTGCCAGAATTTACACTGTTCATTTGCTCGCCAAACCTCTGTCCCGATCACAGCGAACAGGACGGTTAGCCGAGTGCTTCCTTGATCGTCTTGCCATCACTGGGCCTGCGCCAGCTTTGGGGTCCGCTGCAGTTTCCATCCTTGACGACACCCCCGGCCACACTGGAGCTGCCGAAGAGGTGATCGCGCGAAAAACGATACAAGTCAGGGTCACTGTCCGGGACGAGGACTGCCTGCCGAACCAGACGGTCACGCTCCTCGCGATCCCGCTTCACACGAGGGGAGCCTTCCCGCATCGCCGTCGAGCCCTTGCGGACAAGGAAGCCACCGGCCTCGGGGCGGCCATAGGCCTGAGCCTTCTGCGGACGCATTACAAACCAGTCGTTCTCGCTCATGCATTTCCTCTTTCGTTCCGGTTGAATACTGGCAGAGCACAGAGCGTGTTCACCAGCCGCATCTGCTCGACCGTCTCGCATTTCGCTTCGCGCAGACGCGGCGCGCCGAAGACCAGCGCCAGCCCCTTCGCGCGCGAGACCGCCACGTTGATCCGGTTGAGGGAGAACAGGAAATCCATGCCCCGCGGCGTTTCCTCGGCCGATGAGGCTGTCATCGAGACCAGGCAGACGGGCGCTTCCTGTCCCTGGAACTTGTCCACGGTGCCGACGCGAATGCCCTGGGGCAGCACCTCGCGCAGGGCGTTCACCTGTGCGTTGTAGGGCGCGACCACGATGATGTCGGACTGACGCATGGGCTGCGTCGTACCATCCTTCTCTGTCCAAGCGCACGTCAGCAGTTCATGAGCGGCAGCCTGGATGGCCGCGACCTCTTCCGGAGTGAACCGCCCCGGGTTTACCGGAGGGTGATTTGTTCAACGACTAGGCGACCATATCGAGTGAGTTCAGGTTTGCATAGAAGGCCTCCTCTGCTTCTGCGGGCGGGATGTATCCGATGGGGCCGAGAA
>JAHYJF010000391.1 GCA_019428955.1 Burkholderiaceae bacterium | reverse complement strand
CCCGTGCCAGCCCGCAGGCCACGCGCGCAGACCGCAAACGCATCAAGGAGCTCGAGCGCGATCTGCTGCGCAAGGACCGTGCGCTGGCCGAGACGGCGGCGCTGTTGGTGCTGTCAAAAAAGGTCGCCTGGAAGCCCATGAAGGTCAGCTCGGGAATGACCACCCCCTTGCTGAAGGTCGCGCCCACCGAGTCAGCGGTGATGCCATTGAGGAACAGCTTTCCCAGATTGCCGAAGAAGTGCCCCGATCCGCCGAACGTGAGCGTGTAACCGTAGATCGCCCACAGCACGATGATCATCGAGAACACCATCATCACCTGCATCAGCGCCGAAAGCATGTTCTTGCTGCGCACCAGGCCGCCGTAGAACAGCGCCAGGCCGGGCACCGCCATCATGATCACCAGCAGGGTCGACATCGACATGAACGCCACGTCGCCCTTGTTGGGGACCGGCGCAGCCGCGGGAGCGACGGCTGCGAAACCATCACCGGCGTGCCCGAGAATTGGCGCCAGCATCAAGACCAGCGCCAGTAATCCTGCATGAGCTTTCATTGGGTTGCCCTCTCGTCGGTATAGGTCCAGGTCAAACTGCTTCGTTGCCGGTTTCTCCGGTACGGATCCGGATCACCTGGTCGAGGTCGTAGACGAAGATCTTGCCGTCGCCGATCTTGCCGGTGCGCGCCGATCCCTCGATCGCCTCGACCACCCGCTCGACCAGCTCGTCGGGCACTGCGGCCTCGAGCTTCACCTTGGGCAGGAAATCAACCACGTACTCGGCGCCGCGGTAGATTTCGGTGTGGCCTTTCTGGCGCCCGAAACCCTTGACCTCGGTAACGGTGACGCCCTGCACTCCGATCCCCGAAAACGCCTCGCGCACTTCATCGAGCTTGAACGGTTTGATGATGGCGGTAACAAGTTTCATCTGCTTCTCCTTGACGCGGCCGCCGGTCGGGGCGGCCGCTTGGTCTGGCGCATTGCCTCAGAACGTCTTGCCGACCGACAGGACGAGGGTTTGGCGCCCCAGGTTCTTGTTGAAAGCGTTCAGGTAGCACTGTCCGGCGCCACCCTTGGCATTGGTATCCAGGTAGGTCAGCCCCACGGCCAGGCCGACGAACTCCTTGGTAACGCCCAGCGACCAGTCGTCATAAGAGCAGTCGGACTTGCTGCGAGCGTTGGCGAGCGACTCGGGAACCAGCTGGTAACCGGCGTGGAACTTGAGCGCGTAACCACCGCCAAGATCCATCGTCGCTCCCGCGTCGAGGTAGCCGGCACCCTTGCTGTCTGGGGCGCCGAAGATGTCAGTCAGCGCATGGGAGTACTTGAGCGACAGCATCTTCCAACTCCCGGCCAGGTACACCTCGGCGGTATGCGGCTTGTTGAAACCCGCCGGGTACGTTCCCGGATAGTAATAGGCTAGCAGTCCCGCGTCATACCCGAAATCTCCCAACTGGCGCCGATAGCCGCCATAGACATCCATCTCGAGCGAGTTGCTGATCTCACCGCCGCCGGCGTCGGCGAGCCAGTTGACATTGGAACCCCAGGCCCCGGCGTAGTAGCCGCGCTCGGTCGTGAGGTCGACTCCGCCCTGCAAGGCAGGATTGCCATTGGTTTGGTCGATGCCGCGGAAGCGGTACGAACTGACGAGGTGCAGGTTGGCGCTCAGCGTGTAGTCCGGAGCCGTAGCCGGCTGAGTCTGTGCGCTCACAGTCAACGGCAAGGACGCAGCGAGTGCGACGATCAGGGCGACGGGGAGTCCGTTTTTCATCGTGTTTCTCCAGTCTCAGGTCTTGGGGGAGGATTCGTAGCCGGTGCACACATCTCTCCTGAGCACTTACCGTGCCAGGTTCGGATCGGGCCGAATTGGCAGGCAATTGACCGGCGACGCACTGCTGCGTTGCACCAAACGCCCCATGGACAGGCCCCCGAACGCACCATAGCGGTGCGCCAGCCCTGATTCGCGCTCGCCGAGGCGACGTTGTCGCTGGACCTCCCGCTTAGTGCATGTAGCCGACCCGGATGGGACTCGCGCGACCCGGGCCGCTGCGCTAGACTGCAATCACCATGAATACAAAACAACGTTCACCCCTCGAGGACTTCCAGCAGCGCATGGCCGAATTGCTGCGCAACAGCCCGGCCGCCGACATCGAGCGCAACATGAAGGCGCTCGGAGCCCAGTTCTTCGACCGACTCAACCTGGTGACCCGCGACGAGTTCGAGGCCCAGGGCGCGATCATCGAACACCTGCGCCGGCGGATCGAGGCTCTCGAACAGGCTGCCGAGCGCAAGCAGCCCTGAGCACGACGGCCACCGGCGCCCAATGATTGCCCGCGAGACGGCGCGATGGCGCTCGCCGTGGTTCGCAGCCGGGGGCTCGATGGGCTGAGCGCCCCGCCGGTCGAGGTCGAGGTTCACGTCGGCAATGGCTTGCCGGCCTTCCATATCGTTGGCCTGCCCGAGGCGGCGGTGCGCGAGAGCCGCGAACGCGTGCGCGCCGCCCTGACCCACAGCGGTTTCGAGTTTCCGAACCGACGCATCGCGGTCAACCTCGCCCCGGCCGACCTGCCCAAGGAGTCCGGGCGCTTTGATCTGCCGATTGCGGTGGGCGTGCTCGCCGCCAGCGGACAGTTGTCGCCGCAACGCTTGCCCGAGCTCGAGATGATCGGCGAGCTCTCGCTCACCGGGGCGCTCCGCCCGGTGCGCGGGGTACTCGCCATGGCGCTCGCGTGTCGCGGCGATGCGCGCTCCCCGGCCCCGATCGTGCCGGCTGGCAATGCCGCTGAAGCCGCCCTGGT
>JAHYJF010000390.1 GCA_019428955.1 Burkholderiaceae bacterium | reverse complement strand
ATGATCGTCTGCTTTCTCGAACAGGAAATGGGCGAGACCTCGCTCGATAACGAGCGGATCGAACAGACTTTCAAGGACGTCGGGACTCTGCTGCGCCGGCTGGGGTGATCAGGGTTGCACTTTCAGATGAGTCCGTGGAAGGCGACACAGTCGACCGGATCGCCGGCTGCCATGTTGCCTTGCCGCTCACCAAGGACGATCACGCAGTTGGCTTCCGACATTGAGCGCAACACCCCGGAGCCCTGGCTGGCGCTGCCGCTGACCTCCATCGCGCCGTCGGCGCCGAGTTGCAGGAAGCCGCGCTGATACTCGGTTCGCCCCGGTAACTTGCGCAGCGCCGTGAGCGTTCGTGCCCGCACCAGCGGGAGCTGCTGGGCGCTCGCGCCCATCATGCGCAGCAGGGCGTCGCGGGCGAAGAAATAGAAGGTGATCATCACTGCCACCGGGTTGCCCGGCAGGCCGAAGTAGCAGGCGTCGCCGATCCGGCCAAAGGCCATCGGACGGCCCGGCCGAATGGCGAGTTTCCAGAAGTCGAATTCGCCCAGACGCTTGAGTACCGGCCGGGTGTAGTCGGCTTCGCCCACCGATACGCCACCCGATGAGATGATTGCATCAGCCCTGCGGCTTGCTTCCAGCATCGCGTCTTCCAGCGCCTGCGGATCGTCGCGCACCACCCCAAGGTCGATCGGCTCGGCGCCCAGGCGACGCAGCATGGCCGCGATCGTGTAGCGGTTGCTGTCGTAGAGCTGTCCTGCGGCGAGCGGCTCGCCGATTGAGCGGACCTCGTTGCCGGTCGAGAAGAAGGCCACCCGCAGGCGCCGACGGACCGCGACGGTGGCGATGCCCAGCGACGCCAGCAGCCCGATGTCCGCTGGGGTCAGGATCTTGCCGGCCGACAACGCCGCTTCCCCAGCGCGCAGGTCCTCGCCACGACGGCGCAAGTGCAGTCCGATCCGCTGTCCTGGCGGAATCGAGATGAAATCGCCGTCGACCTGGACCACTTCCTGCACCACCACCGTGTCACAGCCGGTGGGGATGACGGCCCCGGTCATGATTCGTATCGCTTCACCGGCGCCGATCTCGACTTTGGTTGGTTGCCCGGCGAGTGCCCTGGCGACTACCCGCAGCCTGGACGCCGCGGTGGCGGCCAGGTCGGAGCCGCGCACCGCGTAGCCATCCATCGCCGAGTTGTCATAGGCCGGCACGTCGATCGGCGAGATCACGTCGGCACCCAGCACGCGCGCCAGCGCATCGCCGATTGGGAGCTGTTCGAGCCCGCAGCAGGGGGTCACGAACGCCGCAATGATCGCCTGCGCCTGGGAGGCCGGGAGCGCTTGCGGATCGTAGTCGGGATGATCGCCGGTCAGCTCGGCGAGGGTCGGTTGATGTCCCTTAGGGCCGGCAGCGGCCATCACGGTTGTCCCTGCTCGTAGCGCGCCAGTTCTTGGCGGGTGTTGATGTTGCGAAATGCCGCCGGATCGGCGAAATCGACTTCGACCGCGGCGTGTCCCTTATACCAGAGGTCGATCTTGCGGTTACCTCGGGCCAGGTAGTCTGCGAGGCTTGCGCTCAGGCTGCGCTCGACCAGCGCGAAGACCGGTTGGAGCCGCTCGCCGGCGCGCACCACCGCGATCGCGGCGCGGTCCGCCGCAGCAACTGTGACCAGCCGCACTACCAGGTCGAGCGGCAGGTAGGGGGAATCGCAAGGGGCGGTGACTACCCAGCGGGTGGTGGCCGCGAGCATGCCCGCGTGCAACCCGGCCAGCGGGCCCGCAAATCCAGCGATGACGTCGGGTAGAACCGGGTAGCCGAACTGCTGGTAGGCGGCGATATTGCGATTGGCGTTGATCAGAATGGCATCGACCTGAGGCGCAAGCCGTGCGATGACATGGGCCACCATCGGCAGTCCGCCCAAGGCTTGCAGCCCCTTGTCGACGCCTGCACCATCCTCGCTCATCCGGCGCCCGAGTCCTCCGGCCAGCACGATTCCGGTGATTCCGGTTACAGGCGCGGGAGCGCTCATGCCAGCAGGCTTGACGGCGCGGTCACGAACCGATCCTTACCGGTAAACAAAAGGTAATGACGACCCTGGCAGCGCCCGATCATGGTCATGCCGACCTTGCGGGCGATCTCGTAGCCCATCTGCGTGAGTCCCGAACGTGAGACCAGGAACGGAATACCCATCTGCGCGGCCTTGATCACCATCTCGGAAGTCAGCCGGCCGGTGGTGTAGAAGATCTTGTCGGCACCATCGACCTGCTCCAGCCACATCCAGCCGGCGATCGCATCGACCGCGTTGTGGCGCCCAACGTCCTCGACGAAACGGAGGATTTCGCCCCGATCCTCGCCCGCGTTCGAGCACAGCGCGCAGCCGTGCACGGCCCCCGCGACCCGGTAGATCGACTCGTGGGTGCGCATGCGCTCCATCACTGTGAACAGAACTTCCTCGGTGAGTTGGGCCGCAGTGGGGAGCGCCACCTCGTCGAGCGTTTCCATCAGGTCGCCAAACATTGAACCCTGACCGCAGCCGGTAGTTATCGTGCGTCGCGCGAGGCGGGAATCGAGCTCTGCCGCCCCCGGCTGACTCTCCCACACGGTGGTCCCGGTAGCGCGCAGGATGCGCGAGGTGACGGCCACGGAGTCGGTTTCCCAATCGACCTGAACGGCTGCCAGATCCGCGAGATCGGCGACCAGCCGCTGGTTGCGCAGATATCCGAGGGCGAGCTGCCCGGGGGCGGCGCCAAGCGTCATCAGCGTCACCAGCTCGTGCTTATCGAGGTAGAGCGTCAGC
>JAHYJF010000027.1 GCA_019428955.1 Burkholderiaceae bacterium | reverse complement strand
CTCACAGGCCGGCGTCGCCGGCTACCGCGCCGTCGTCGAGGCCGCTAACGCCTTTGGGCGCTTCTTCAACGGCCAGATCACGGCTGCGGGCAAGGTTCAGCCGGCCAAGGTGTTCATCGCCGGCGCCGGCGTCGCCGGCCTGGCGGCAATCGGCACTGCTGCCGGGCTCGGCGCCATCGTGCGTGCCAACGACACGCGCGCCGAGGTCGCCGACCAGGTCAAGTCGCTGGGTGGTGAATTCATCAAGGTCGAGTACGAGGAAGAAGGGGCCGGCGGCGGCGGCTATGCCAAGGTGATGAGCGAGGGCTTCCAGAAGGCCCAGCGCGAGATGTACGCCAAGCAGGCCAAGGAAGTGGACATCATCATCACCACCGCCCTGATCCCCGGCAAACCCGCACCGAAGCTCATCACCGCCGACATGGTGAAGAGCATGAAGCCGGGCAGCGTGATCGTCGACATGGCGGCTGAGCGCGGCGGCAACTGCGAACTCACCGAGCCGGGCAAGGCGGTGGTCAAACACGGCGTGACCATCGTCGGCTATACCGACCTCAACAGCCGCATGTCAAAGCAATCCTCGACGCTGTACGCGACCAACCTCTTCCGCATCGCCGAAGAGCTTTGCAAGACCAAGGACGGGGTCATCGACGTCAACATGGAAGACGACGCCATCCGCGGCCTGACGGTCGTCAAGGAGGGGGCCATCACCTGGCCGCCGCCGCCGCTGAATCTGCCGGCTCCGCCGGCCAAGCCAGCCGCGGCAGTGCCGGCCGCCAAGAAAGGGCACGGTCACGGCGGCGACAGCGCCCCGGCTTCGGCCACGAGCACTGCGGTCAAGTTCGGCATTGCGGCGCTGGCCTTCTGGTTTGTCGGCGCCAACGCACCCGCGGCCTTCCTGGGACACTTCACCGTGTTTGTGCTTGCGGTCTTCGTCGGCTACATGGTGGTGTGGAACGTCACTCCGGCCCTGCACACGCCGCTGATGAGCGTCACCAACGCGATCAGCAGCATCATCGCGATCGGCGCATTGGTGCAGATCGCGCCGCCGCTGGCGGCCGGGGGGGCTGAGCGCCCTGAAAACTGGATTCACTGGCTGGCGTGGGTGGGCATGGCGCTCACCGCAATCAACATGTTCGGCGGCTTCGCTGTCACGCAGCGCATGCTGCAGATGTTCCGCAAGTAAGGGAGACGAAAAATGTCCGCAACTCTGGCAACCGCCTCCTATATCGGAGCGACAATACTTTTCATCCTAAGCCTCGGGGGACTCTCGAATCCGGAGAGTTCCAGGCGCGGGAATCTCTACGGCATGATCGGCATGACCATCGCCGTGCTGGCGACGGTGTTCGGGCCCAACGTGACCTCGGCCGGCTACGGCTGGATCATCGCCGCACTGGTGGTCGGCGGCGGCATCGGCCTGTACGCCTCGCGCGTCGTCAAGATGACGCAGATGCCCGAGCTGGTGGCGCTGATGCACAGCCTGGTCGGCCTCGCCGCCATGCTGGTCGGCTTTGCCAACTACATCGATCCGGCGGCCTCGGCGGAATTCACCGGTGCCGCCAAGTCGATCCACGAGATGGAAATCTACATCGGCATCCTGATCGGTGCGGTGACCTTCACCGGCTCGGTGATCGCGTTTGGCAAGCTCTCGGGCAAGATCGGCGGCAAGACTTTGCTGCTGCCCGGGCGCCACTGGCTGAACCTTGCCGGCCTGCTCGTCGTGATCTGGATGGGGCGGGAGTTCCTGCAGGCCGAATCGATTGCCGACGGCATGACACCACTCATCGTTATGACCGTGATCGCACTGCTGTTCGGTGTCCACATGGTGATGGCAATCGGCGGCGCCGACATGCCGGTAGTGATTTCGATGTTGAACAGCTATTCCGGCTGGGCAGCGGCGGCGACCGGCTTCATGCTGTCCAACGACCTGCTGATCGTCGTCGGTGCGCTGGTCGGCTCCAGCGGTGCGATCCTGTCCTACATCATGTGCCGCGCGATGAACCGCAACTTCATCAGCGTGATCGCCGGCGGGTTCGGCAGCGAAGGCGGGGCACCAGCGTCGGCAGACGGGGTGCAGCCGGCGGGCGAGGTCAATCCGATCCTGGCCGCGGAGACGGCTGAATTGCTGCGCGATTCCAAGAATGTAATCATCGTGCCGGGATATGGCATGGCGGTGGCGCAGGCCCAGCACACGGTCTATGAAATCACCAAGGTGTTGCGCGACAAGGGCGTCAACGTGCGCTTCGGCATCCACCCGGTGGCGGGCCGGATGCCCGGCCACATGAACGTGCTACTGGCCGAGGCCAAGGTGCCCTACGACATCGTGCTGGAAATGGACGAGTTGAACGAGGACTTCCCGGATACCGACGTCGCCATGATCATCGGCGCCAACGATATCGTTAACCCGGCTGCCGAGGAAGATCCGACCAGCCCCATCGCCGGCATGCCGGTGCTGCAGGTGTGGAAAGCCAAGACCTCGATCGTGATGAAGCGCAGCATGGCCACCGGCTATGCCGGAGTCGACAATCCGCTCTTCTACAAGGACAACAACCGGATGTTGTTCGGCGACGCCAAGAAGATGCTCGACGAGGTGCTGACCGCGCTGAAGGCCTGAACCGGAAGGCACTCGATCCAATCTGGGTGGCGGGGCTCCCCGCTGCTCAGGCGCCAACCTGCCGGATATGGCGGCCCTTGCGGGCCGCCGGTCCGGCAGTTTTTTCATGGGAACGCGCGATGACTGCCGAACTGCTTGGCGTCTTTGTCACCTTCTTTCTCGGCGCGGTGCTGGGGCTGGTGACGATCATCAATCCCCCCGCGACACTGCCCTTCTTCACCGCCCTGACCCGCGACCTCGACGATCGCGAGACGCGGGCAATGGCCCTGCGGGCCTGCATATACTGCTTCCTGATCGTGGTCGTGAGCCTGTTCGCCGGCGGCCTGATCCTGACCGCCTTCGGCATCTCCTATGGCGCGCTGCGGGTGGCCGGCGGGATCGTCCTGGGCCTGCTCGGTCACGGCATGCTCTACGGCAAGGGGGATGCGGTCGAGTCGATGTCGTACGGCAACCACCAGAACCCGGCATTCTTCCCGCTGGCGATGCCCGGAATCACCGGCCCGGGGACCATCGCGGTGGTGATCGGCCTTTCCACCGAGATCCGCGAGCTCGACGCCTGGGGCAAGGAAATCACGGCTTACCTGGCGGTGGTTGCCGCCGCCCTGGCGGTCTGCGTTCTCGAATGGGCGCTGCTGCACAGTGCCCGCGCCATTTCCAAGCGCATGGGCGCTGCCGGCATCGAGGTCCTGACCCGGCTGATGGGTTTCCTGCTGATCTGCATCGGCGTGCAGTTCATCGCCTCCGGAATTCGCACCCTGGTCTCCAGCCTCTGAAACCCCGGCCCGCCCGACCGGGAGCTGACGAACCGGCACCAGCGCACTATGATTGGGGCTGGTAGCGCCCAGGTGCACGGCCCTGCCAACTATTGGAGAACCAGTGATGACCGAGATCGAAGTTGTCGACGCCACCAGCGAGAACGGCCTGCGCAAGATCACGCTGTTCGACTACGGCCTGCACATTGCCAGTCCGCTGGTCTCGGTGATGTTGCTGACCATCATCGCGCTGATCATCAACTACGTGAAACGCGACGATGCCCGGGGAACGATCTGGGAAAGCCACATGAACTGGATGATTCGCACCTGCTGGTGGACGCTGTTCTGGATCATCGTCACGCTGCTGCCGATCTTGATCCTGAGCGTCGTGAGCATGGGCCTGCTCTCATTCCTGTTCGTGATCCCGGTCCTCTGGTATCTCTACCGGATGATCAAGGGGCTGCTGCGGGCGCTCGACGACCGCCCGATGCCAGAATAGCGCCCGGCCGGCCTCGCCCGCATCAGGGCATCGGAGGAGTGGCACCCATGTCCAGGCACCCGCAAACAGAAATAACATCTTGACGCTTCACAGCTAGCGGGTCACTTGGGATCGGCCGGTTCCACTGCGGCCCCGGACGGCCTCCTAAACCAGCGCTGACTGGTCAGGATCAAGGCGATCAGCACCAGGCCGACGACGTCGCTCATCCAGCCCGGCTTGATCAGGACCAGCGCTGCGATGATCAGCAGCACCCGCTCCCAGCGACGGGCCGAGCCGAGAAAGAAGTACTCGTGCAGCCCGCCGGCCAGGCAGATCACGCCGACCGACGCCGTAACTGCTGCCACCGTCACGGTTAAGGAATCGCCCATCAGCAGCAGCGACGGCGCGAACACGAACATGAACGGAATGATGTAGCCGGTGAGGCCGAGCTTGACTGCCGCCCAACTGGTTTCCATCAACCGGCCGCCCGAGATGCCGTTGGCCGCATAGACCGCGAGCGCCACCGGCGGCGTAATCGACGACAACACGGCGAAATACAGCGCGAACAAGTGCGCTGCCTCCACCTGCACGCCCAGCTTGACCAGTGCCGGAACCAGCAGCGCGACCTGCACGATGTAAGCCGGCGTCGTCGGCAGGCCCATGCCCAGCAGGATGCCGGCGATCATCGTCAGGAACAGTGCCAGCAGCAACGAGTTCTGCGACAGGGCCAGCACCACGCCCGTGAAGGCCAGGCCCAGCCCGGTGAGCGTGATGGTCCCGATGACGACGCCGGCGCAGGCACAGGCCAGCGCCACCACGAGCGTGTTGCGCGCTCCGCCCTCCAGCGCCTCGAAGATCGCGCGCCACGTAAACGTCCGGCGCGTGCTGGCGCGCAGCCAGGTGGTCGGGATGACCGAACCGATGCCGAGCAGCGCCGCAAACGCCGCGCTGCGCCCGACGAGCAGCACCGCAATGATCACTACCAGCGGCAGGAACAGGTGCCCGCGCTCGCTGAGCACCTGACGCATGCGCGGCAGATCGGCCTTGGGCAGGCCCTTGAGTCCGATGCGCCGCGCCTCGAAGTGCACGGCCATGAATACGGCCAGGTAATACAGCACCGCTGGGAGCACGGCGAAGGCCGCCACGCTGAGGTAGGACACGCCCAGGAACTCGGCCATCACGAAGGCCGCGGCGCCCATGATCGGCGGCATCAGCTGCCCGCCGGTGGACGCCACCGCCTCAACTGCTCCGGCAAATGCCGGCCGGTAGCCGGTGCGCTTCATCAACGGGATCGTGAAGGTACCGGTCGTCATCACGTTGGCCACCGCGCTGCCCGAGACCGTACCGAACAGGCTGCTGGTGATCACCGCCACCTTGGCTGGCCCGCCCGAGGTGTGGCCGGCAATCGCGAGCGCGAAGTCCATGAACAACAGCCCTGCCCCACTGCGCTCGACGAACGAGCCGAACAGGATGAACAGCATGACGTAGGTCGCCGACACATACAGCGGAATGCCGAAGATGCCCTCGGTGGTCAGGTACAACTGATCGAGCATGATGCCGAAGGACTGGTTCCCCAGCGTCAGCCCGTAAGCCGCGAACGCCAGCGCCGTGGCGGGCAGTGCCCAGCCCGTGGCGCGCCGCGTGGCCTCGATGACCGTCACGATCAGCGCCCCGCCGAATACGTAGTCGAGCACCCTGGGGTCGTCGACGTAGTACATGCGGTTTTGAATGTAGTTCAGGTTGAAGCTCGGATACAGCGCCGCGGAGACGGCTACCAGCAGCAGCAAAACGTCAAACCAGCCGACGCGTTCAGCGCGCCCGTTGCGCCCTGGCATGATCAGGAACGCCAGCACCAGCGCAAATGCCAGGTGCCCGCCGCGCATCACATAGGCGTCAGGCGGCCCGACGAAGGCCACGTAGAGGTGGAAGGTCGACATCACCACCGCGATGGTGGCGATGGTACGCCGCGTGAGAGTAACGGGAAGCTGAAGCATGGACGCACTCCGGCGCCCACGGGCGCCTCAAGCTCAAGAAAAGTTTCCAGCGCGGGCGGCGGCAAAGCCCGCCCGCGCCGGAAGGGCCGTCAGAGGGCGCCTGCCTCCTTGTAGAAGCGCACGGCTCCCTTGTGCATCGGCACGCCGATGTCCTCGGCCATCATCTTGGTGGTCGTGCCGCCCATCGCCTTGGCGATCGCGGCAAGGTCAGCCTTGTTGTCGACCATGCCCTTGAGGACCTTGTAGACCACCGCCTCATCCAGATCGCAACGGGCAATCACGTGGGTTGCGTAACCGATGGTCGGCACGTCCTCGGTCTGCTTCGGGTAGCTGCCGGCCTTGATGACCAGTTTGGTATAGCCGGGGTTGAGCTTGCGCATGGCCTGGAACTTGTCGTCCGCGATGCCAACGATCTTGATGTCCCGCGCCGAGGCCAGGTCCATGATCGCCGACGCCGGCACGGTGGTCCCGAGCGTGAAGAGCTGGGCATTGTTGTCTTTCAACAGCGACACGGCGTCGGTGTAGGAGACATAACTCACGCGGCTCATGTCGCCATACTTCAGCCCGTAGACTTTGAGCGCCTGCTGGCTGATGAATTCCGCGGTGTTGCCTTTGGGCTGCACGGCAAGGCTCTTGCCCTTCATGTCAGCCAGGGAATTGATGCCCGCATCGGCATTGGCCACGACCTGGAAGTACTGCGGGTACAGCGTGGCCACGTTGCAGACGTTGGTGGCCTTTTCAGTGAACGGCGCGCGCCCGGCCACGCCGTCCACGGTGGAGATCGAGTTGGCGAATCCGAGGTCGGCCTTGCCACCCTGCACCGCCTTGACATTGGCAATGCCGGCGCCCGGCAGGACCTGGACACTCAGGCCGGCCTTGTCGGCGATATTGGCAATGGCGCCGCCCAGCGGATACCACGATCCACCTTGCGGGCCCGTCATCAGCCTGACCTGCTGCGCAAAAGCGGGGGCAGCCAGAACTCCGGCCAGTGCGGCGGCGAGAACGGCAGTCTTGAATTTTCTGGTCATACGGGTCTCCAATTGGTCTAAGGAACAGCTACTTGGGTGGGTAGTATGCTAGACGATCATCGTTGCCAGCGCCAGCGACGATCGTTTTCCGACGATCGTTTCTGGCGCCGGCAAGGATTTCCTGACCGGCGTTCAACCGGCGGCGACTGCCGCGCGATAGCGCCGCGCCAGCTCATCGGCGCTGCGCGCCAGCAGCCCGACGTCCGAGCCCACGGCCACGAACAGCGCACCGGCGGCGAGCCAGCGCTGGATATCGGCATCGACGCCGGTAAGGATGCCGGGCGCCTTGCCAGCCTTGCGGATCCGGCGGATCGCATCGTCGATTACCGGCTTGACCGCCGGGTTGGCGGTCTCGCCGGGATATCCCAGCGAGGCGTGCAGGTCTGCCGGCCCGATGAACACCCCGTCCACCCCGTCGACCGCGCAAATCTCCTCGATATGCTCGAGCGCTTCGCCGGTCTCGACCTGGACCAGCACGCACAGTTCCTCCTCGACCCGTCCAGCATAGTCGCGAATGCGGCCGAAACGGGTAGCCCGGGTGGTGCCACCGACCCCGCGCACCCCTTGCGGCGGATAGCGGGTGTAGGACACCGCCAGTGCCGCCTCCTGGGCATTCGAGACGAACGGCACGAGCACGCTCTGAGCGCCGATGTCGAGCACCCGCTTGAGGGCCACCATGTCGTTCCAGGGCACGCGCACGATCGCCGTAGTGGGATATGCCGCCGCCGCCTGCAACTGTCCGAGAACGCTTTCGAGATCATTGGGCGCGTGCTCGCAGTCGAGCAGGATCCAGTCGAGCCCGGCACCCGCAATCACCTCGACCGTGTAGCTCGAGGCCAGGCTCGACCACAGGCCGATCTGGGGAACGCCAGCACGCAAACCGTGCTTGAACGCATTTCTTGTCAGTTCCATCGTTAATCTTGCTCCATCAAGGTTCGTGATTGTTGGCACCCAACACTAGCCGGAGACGAGGCCTTGAGCCAGCGCCTCGTCGAGCCACTCGAGCCAGTGCCGCACCGGGGTACCGGTTCCCGATTGCAGGTGGGTGATGCAGCCGACGTTGGCCGACAGGATCAGTTCAGGCGCGCCCACTTCCAGCGCTGCCAGTTTGTTCGCGCGCAGCTGCTGGGAAATTTCGGCCTGGAACACCGAGTAGGTGCCGGCCGATCCGCAACACAGGTGCGAATCAGCCACCGGTTGCACTTCCACTCCAACCCCGGCCAGCAGCTTCTCGACTGCGCCGCGCACCTGCATACCGTGCTGCAGCGAGCACGGTGCATGAAAGACGATGCGCGCTCCGGCGACCTGGAGCTTGAGCCCGGCGCGATCGAGCTCTTCGGGCAGCCACTGGGACGGATCGCGGGTCAGCTCGCTCACCCGCGCCGAGCGCGCCGCGTAGCGCTCGTCGTTGCGCAGCAGATGGCCATAGTCCTGGACCATCACCCCGCAACCGGAAGCGTTGACCAGGATCGCCTCGACGCCGGACTTCGCTCCCGGTTCGATCAGGGGCCACCAGGCGTCGACGTTGCGCCGCAGGTCATCGAGGGCGCCGGCGGGATCGCCGAGATGCTGGCGGATCGCCCCGCAACACCCCGACCTGGCGTCCTGGACCACCTCGACGCCGATCCGGTCGAGCACCCGCGCAGTCGCGTAGTCGATCCTGGGAAGCATCGCCGGCTGGACGCAACCGTTGAGAATCAGCACCTTGCGCGCGTGTTTTCTGCCCGGCCACTGGCCGGGGTCGCGGCGCTCCGGCACCTTGGCCCGCACCGCCGCGGGCAGCAGCGGGCGAACGAACTTGCCGGCACTCATCGCGAGCCCGAACAGCCTTCTGCTGGTCAGACCCTCGCGCAGCAGCCAGCGCAGCGAACGCTCGGCCAACGGCCGCGTCAGGCGCGCGTCGACCACTTCGCGGCCAATATCGAGCAGCCGCCCGTAGCGCACGCCCGAGGGGCAGGTGGATTCGCAACTGCGGCAGGTCAGGCAGCGGTCCAGATGCAGTGCGGTCGCGGCGGTAAACGGGTGCCCTTCGAGCACCTGCTTGATCAGGTAGATCCGGCCGCGGGGACCATCGAGCTCGTCACCGAGCAACTGGTAGGTGGGGCAGGTAGCCGTGCAGAAACCGCAGTGCACGCAGCTGCGCAGCACCTCCTCGGCCTCAATTCCGGCAGGCGTTCCGGCGATCCAGTCGGCGAGGTGAGTTTCCATCGTCGCTTCCTAGAGATCCGGGAACATCCGGCCTGGATTGAGGATTCCGGCCGGGTCGAAGCGCGCCTTGAGGCGGCGGTGGATGGCGGCGAGCGGTTGGGGCAGTTGCTCGAACACCCCCGCGTCGCGCTTGCCGCCCCGAAAAGCGGTGGCGTGGCCCCCGGCGGCGCGGGCCGCCGCCCGGATGTCGCTCTCGGAAGCTGCACTGCGAATCCAGCGCTGCGCCCCGCTCCACTCGATCAGGGTGGCGCCGGGCAATCCCAGCGGCGCGGCGGTATCGGGCAGTGCGATCCGCCACAGCACCTGATCGCCGGCGAAGAACGCGCTCTGGTGTTCGCGCAGTTGTTCCCAGTGGCGCAGTGCCTGGCCGGCTGCGATGGTGACGGCGCCGTGGTCAGCGGCAAAAGCGTTGGCGGCCTCGGCCACGGCGGCCACGGCCCCCGAGAGCCGGACCCGCAGCTCGCCGTCGCTCCAGCTGGTCGCCGATACCGGCAACGGGCGGGCGGCCCAGCCGCTGGTGAGCGCCAGCGCGTCGGCCTCAGTGGCCTGGATCAGGACGCTCACCTCGGCGGCCGGAAGCGGCATTACCTTGAGCGACACCTCGGCGATTACGCCGAGAGTCCCGAGCGAACCGCAGGCCAGCCGGGAAACATCATAGCCGGCGACGTTTTTCATCACCCGGCCACCGAATTCCAGCCACTCGCCGCGCCCGTCGAGCAGCGCCGCGCCGAGCACGAAATCACGGGCCGCGCCCGCCGCCATCCGCCGTGGTCCAGCGAGTCCGGCGGCGATGGTTCCGCCGATGGTGGCGTCGGAGCCCAATGCCGGTGGCTCGAACGGCAGCATCTGACCCTTCTCGGCGAGCACGCTGCGCAACTCGGACAGCGGCGTGCCGCAGCGCGCGGTGATCACCAGCTCGGTCGGTTCGTAGCTCACGACCCCGCGGTAGCCGCGGGTGTCGAGCACCTCGCCGGCCAGCACTGCGCCGTAGAAGTCCTTGGTGCCGCCACCCCGCAGCCGCAGCGGCGTGCCCCCGGCCTGGGCCGCCCGGATGCGCTCGCGCAGTTCGGCGAGCTCAGGCGGCGCCTGGCGCAGCTTGTCGGCGCTCATCGCAGCGCTGCCATCAGAATCGCGGCCCATCGGGGAAGGCCATCTGCCCTGCCCTCAGGCTGAGCTTGCCGTATTCGACGCAGCGCACCAGGGTCGGGATCACCTTGCCGGGATTGAGTAGCCCCGGCTCGTCGAAGGCCGACTTCACCGCCGCAAACGCGGCGCACTCCTCGCGGCTGAACTGGGCGATCATCGCCGCCACCTTCTCGACCCCGACCCCGTGCTCGCCGGTGATGGTGCCGCCGAAGGCGACGCACAGCTCGAGGATCTCGGCACCGAAGGCCTCGGCACGATGCCATTCATCGAGGTCATTGGCGTCGAACAGGATCAGGGGGTGGAGGTTGCCGTCGCCGGCGTGAAACACGTTCATGCATTGCAGGTTGTGGCGCGCTTCCATCGCCGTGATCGCCTCGAGCATTTCGCCGATCCGGCGCCGCGGAATGGTCCCGTCCATGCAGTAGTAGTCGGGCGAGACCCGACCGGCGGCGGGGAAAGCGTTCTTGCGCCCCGACCAGAAGAGCTGGCGCTCGGCTTCCGAAGTCGAAACCCGGATTGCCGTCACGCCGCTAGCGCGCAGCACTTCCTGCATGCGCGCGATTTCCTCTTCGACTTCTTCAGGCGTGCCGTCGGATTCGGCCAGCAGGATCGCGGCCGCGTCGACGTCGTAGCCGGCGTGGACGAACTGTTCGACCGCCACCACCGCCTTGCGGTCCATCATCTCGAGCCCCGCCGGGATTATGCCGGCGGCGATGATGTTGGCCACCGCGTTGCCGGCCTGGCGGACGTCGTCGAACGATGCCATCAGCACCCGTGCCAGCACCGGCCGGGGAATCAGATTGACGGTCACTTCGGTGATCACGCACAGCATCCCTTCGGACCCGATCACCAGGGCCAGCAGGTCGAGCCCGGGGGAATCGGGAGCGGCGGATCCGAATTCAACAATCTCGCCCTCGATGGTCACCGCGCGCACTCGCAGGACGTTGTGGATCGTGAGGCCGTACTTGAGGCAGTGCACGCCGCCCGAGTTCTCGGCGACGTTGCCGCCGATGGTGCAGGCGATCTGCGACGAGGGATCGGGCGCGTAGTACAGCCCGTAGGGTGCCGCCGCGTCGGAGATCTCGGCATTGCGTACGCCTGGTTCGACCCGGGCGGTCCGCCCTTTCTGATCCAGCGAGAGGATGCGCTTGAAGCGCGCCAGCGACAGGACCACGCCCAGGCCGTGGGGCATGGCGCCACCCGAAAGGCTGGTGCCGGCACCGCGCGCCACTACCGGGACGTCGAGCTCGCGGCAGGTGCGCAGGATCGCGCAGACCTGCTCCTCGGTTTCCGGAATGACGACCACCAACGGCAGTTGCCGGTAGGCGCTGAGCGCATCACACTCGTAGGGCCGGGTGTCCTCGACCCGCGAGAGGATCGCACTTCGGGGCACAATCGCAGCGAGCGCCGCGACCACCTGGGCCTGGCGCCCGGCGGCTGGCGCCGCGGCGGAGTCTGCAAAACGGAATGCCGGTGCGTCATTCATCGCGCCATCTCTGAAAAGGGAAGTCATGCCCCCAGCGGCAGAGTACAGCCGGATGATACCGACAAATCCAATGTGCCCGCTCGCGGGTCGACGATGAGCGGGGGTGCTGCGGGCCGCTGGACCGGCTACCTGCTGCTCGCAGCGGGCATGTCGGTGGTCGGCACCTACGTCGCGCTGGCCAAGCCGCTGACGGCCGCCTTCCCGGTCTTCCTGCTCGCCTGGCTGCGTTTTGCGATCGCCTCGGTGGTGATGATTCCCTGGGCAATCCGCGGCCCCGGTGACGTCGCGCTCGATAACCGCAGCCGCCGCGCGCTCTTCGTGCAATCGTTCTTCGGCAACTTCCTGTTCTCGATCTGCATGCTGGTCGGCGTGTCGCTCACCTCGGCCACCGCCTCCGGAGTGATCCTGAGCTCGCTGCCCGCAGCCGTTGCCGCACTGTCGTGGCTGTTCCTGCGCGAGCGCGTCGGCTGGCGGGTGGCGGTCGCGGTCGCCTTGGCAGTGGCGGGGCTGGGCATCCTGACCTTGGGCCGCGCCGGCACGCCCGGCGCGACTTCAAGCGCAATCGGCAACCTGCTGGTCGCCGGCTCGGTGCTGTGCGAGGCGGTCTACGTGATCCTTGGCAAGCAATTGACCGCCACGCTTTCGCCGCGGCGGATTTCAGCGTTGATCAACCTGATCGGCCTGGTGCTGATGAGCCCTTTGGGACTGTGGCAGGCACGCGACTTCGCTTTCGGCTCGGTCAGCGTCGGCGTCTGGGGCCTGCTGGTGTTCTACGCGCTCTCGGCCAGCGTGTTTTCGACCTGGCTGTGGCTGAGCGGCCTGCGCCACGTCCCCGCCAGCCACAGCGGGGTGTTCACGCTCGCCATGCCGATTGCCGCCAGCGTGGTCGGCGTGTCCTTTCTCGGCGAACACTTCGGTGTGGCCCACCTGCTGGCGTTCGGCTGTGCCGCGGTGGGGATAACGCTGGTGACCTGGCCGGGGCGTCGCGCCGGCGCCATTCCGGACTGAAGCGGGGCGCACGCCCATAGTCCATTTGACAGGACGACCGGGTGTTGGCAAGCTGCCGGTTGGTCGAACTGACGTGCCGGGAGAGACCTGCCATCTGAATGACAGACGGCAGGCGCCGAAGGTGTATCGCCCCGAAAACTCTCAGGCAAAAGGACTGGCACCGATGCGACCCTCTGGAGAGTAGGCACGCGCCTGGCGCGAGGCCTCGCCGAAGGAAGCAGGTGATCGAGCGGTGCAGTGCCGCTCGGCGCCGAATCTCTCAGGCAAATGGACAGAGGGGGTTCCCTTAAACCGTACCCGGTTCCGGCCGGGACATGTGGAGCCTGGCCTTGGAAAATCCTGCCGACCTCAAGTACACCGAAACCCACGAATGGGTGCGCGCCAACCCTGACGGCACCATCACGGCCGGCATCACCGACCACGCTCAGGCCGCCCTCGGTGAGATGGTCTATGTCGAGCTTCCCGACGTCGGCCGCAAGGTCGCGCGCGGCGAAGCGCTGATCGTGGTCGAGTCGACCAAGGCGGCTTCCGACGCCTACGCGCCGATTGCCGGCGAGATCGTAGCCGTCAACGAGGCGCTCGCCGATGATCCGCAGCAGGTCAACGAAGATCCCTATGGCGCTGGCTGGCTGATCCGGATCCGACCGTCCGACGCCGCGGAACTGGGCACTCTGCTCTCGGCGACCGACTACACGGCCGGCCCCGGCAGCGACTGAGCCACCGGTCACGTGATCCGGGCCACAGCGGTGGCCCGCCGCGCCCAGTGCGCGCCTACCACCATTGCGAGTTGCAGATGAGCCCAGCTGAGCAAGACCCCAACGGCGTCGCCGCGCTTTTTGGCGCCGACGAGTTTCTCTCCCGACACCTCGGATCCAATGCCGCCGACGAGGCCCGCATGCTCGCCGTAATGGGCGTCGGAACGCGCGAAGAGTTGATCGCGCAGACGGTTCCGGCCAGCATCCGCCGCGTCGGCGAGCTCGACCTTCCCGACCCGATCCCGGAGGCCGCCGCGCTCGCCCAACTGCGCGAGATCGCCAGCCACAACCAGGTCTGGCGCTCGTACATCGGCGCAGGCTACTACGGCACCATCACGCCCGAACCGATCAAGCGCAACGTGCTCGAGAATCCGGGCTGGTACACCGCCTACACCCCCTACCAGGCCGAGGTCTCCCAGGGCCGACTCGAAGCGCTGCTGACCTTCCAGCAGATGGTGATCGACCTCACCGGACTGCCGATTGCCAACGCCTCGCTGCTCGACGAGGCGACCGCCGCGGCGGAGGCAATGGCGGTTTGCCGCCGTGCCTCCAAGCAGGCCAGCAACCGCTATTTCGTGGAAGCGGCCACGCACCCGCAAGTCATTGCGGTGCTGCGCACCCGCGCCCGCTGGATGGAGATCGAACTGGTCGTCGGGGAGCTCGAAGAGCTCGACCCGGCAAGCGTGTTCGGCGCTCACCTCCAATCACCCGACACGCTGGGTCGGGTGCGCGACTACCGCGCCGTCATCGCGGCACTGCGCGCCGCCGGGGCGCGCGTCTGCGTCGGCTCCGACCTGCTGGCGCTGATGATCATCGAATCACCCGGCGCCATCGGCGCCGACATCGCCATCGGCTCATCGCAGCGCTTCGGCGTGCCGCTGGGCTTCGGCGGCCCGCACGCTGCGTTCATGGCCGGGCGCTCGGAACTGTTGCGGATGATCCCCGGACGGATTATCGGAGTCTCGAAGGACGCCTCCGGCGCCAACGCACTGCGCATGGCGCTGCAGACCCGCGAACAGCATATCCGGCGCGACAAGGCGACCAGCAACATCTGTACCGCCCAGGCGCTGCTCGCCAACATGGCCGCCTTCTATGCCGTCTACCACGGCCCCGACGGGCTGCGCCGGATCGCGCTGCGGGTCAATGCCCTGGCGCGCGCGCTGGCGCTGCTCGCCGGTGACGCGCTGCGTCCCGTCTACAACCAGTTCTTCGACACCCTGGTCTTTGATGCCGGCACCGCCGCGGCGGAAATCCGCGAGCGCGCCGCGCTCTCGCGCATCAACCTGCGCGAGTTCCAGGCGCTCGCGGCCCCCGGACGCTTCGCCATCAGCCTCGACGAGACGGTCACCCTCGCCGACCTCGGCGACCTGGTGTTCGTGCTCACCGGCGAGCGTCTCCACCCGGGCGTGATCCAGGGCACCATCGCCACGCTGTCGGCGACACCAGCATCGATCGCGCCGGCGCAACGGCGCGGCGATAGCGTGCTCACGCACCCGGTATTCAACCGCTATCGCAGCGAAACCGAGTTCATGCGCTATCTCAAGAAACTCGAGAACCGCGACATCTCGCTCGTGCACTCGATGATCGCGCTGGGCTCGTGCACGATGAAACTCAATGCCGCCGCCGAGATGGCGCCGGTCAGCTGGCCCGAGATGGCTTCGCTTCACCCCTTTGTTCCGCTGTCGCAGGCGCGCGGCTATCAACGCATGTTCGAGCAACTCGGCTCCTGGCTCGCCGAGATCACCGGCTTTGCCGCGGTCTCGTTCCAGCCCAACTCGGGGGCCCAGGGCGAGTACACCGGCCTGCAGTCGATCCTGCACTATCTCGAATCGATCGGCCAGGCGGCACGAGACGTCTGCCTGATCCCGGCGTCGGCGCACGGCACCAACCCGGCGAGTGCCCGGATGCTCGGCATGAATATCGTGGTGGTGGCCTGCGATGCCAACGGCAACATCGATGTCGCTGACCTGCGCGCCAAGGTCGGGGAACACGCCGAGCGCCTCGCGGCCCTGATGGTCACCTATCCGTCGACCCACGGCGTGTTCGAGAGCTCGATCCGCGAGATCTGCGCGCTCATTCATGGCGCCGGCGGCCAGGTGTACATGGACGGCGCCAACCTCAACGCCCAGGTGGGCCTGACCGCGCCGGGACTGATCGGCGCCGACGTCTGCCACATGAACCTGCACAAGACCTTTGCTATTCCGCACGGCGGCGGCGGTCCCGGCGCCGGCCCGATCGCGGTTGCCGCCCACCTCGCGCCCTTCCTGCCCGCCGATCCCTTCGGCGCGGGACGCGCGCTGGGGATCGAGCAGCCCGCCGGCAACACCCCCGGCAACCCGATCGCCGCCCACGGCGCGCCGGTCTCGTCGGCGCCCTTCGGCAGCGCGCTGATCACGGTGGTGTCGTGGATGTATGTGCGCATGCTCGGCGCCAGCGGCGTGCGCAAGGCCACCGAGTTGGCGATCATCAACGCGAACTACATTGCGGCGCGACTGCAGGACGCCTTCCCGGTGCTCTATCGCGGCGAGAATGGGCGCGTCGCCCACGAGTGCATCCTCGACCTGCGCCACCTCAAGGCACGCTACGGGGTCAGCGCCGAGGACGTCGCGAAGCGCTTGATCGACTACGGCTTCCACGCGCCGACACTCTCGTTCCCGGTCGCCGACACGCTGATGGTCGAACCGACCGAGTCGGAGTCGCTGGCGGAACTCGACCGCTTCTGCGACGCGATGCTGTCGATCCACGGGGAACTGGCCGCCATCGAAAGCGGTGAATTCGATCGCGTCGACAATCCGCTCAAGTGCGCGCCCCACACCGCCGCCGAAATCGTTGCCGAGTGGGCTCACCCCTACTCGCGCGAAGTCGCCGCCTACCCGCTGGCGTACTTGCGTGAGGCCAAGTTCTGGCCCTACGTGAAACGCGTCGACAACGTGGCCGGCGACCGCAACCTGGTGTGCACCCTGCCGCCAGTTTCCGCCGACCCATCAACCGGAGCCGCGTCATGAGCGACCTCAAACACATTCCGCTCGATGCCGTGCATCGCGCACTCGGGGCGCGCTTCGGCGGTTTTGCCGGCTACGACATGCCGATCCAGTATCCCGCCGGCCTGCGCAGCGAACACCTTCACACCCGCGAACAGGCCGGCCTGTTCGACGTCTCCCACATGGGCCAGGTCAGCGCCCGGGCCCGCGACGGCCAGATGGCGACCCTGTATGCAGCGCTGGAGCGCGCCCTGCCACTGGACTTCGATAATTGGGCCGTCGGCATCCAGAAGTACTCGCTGCTGCTCAACGACGCCGGCGGCGTCGAGGATGACCTGATGCTGGTGCGCCTGCCCGACGAAGTCCGGCTGATCGTCAATGCGGGAAATCGCGATCACGACTTCGCGCTGCTCCACCAGCGCTGTCCGGAGGTCGACTTCAGGTGGATCGACGCGGCGCTGATCGCGTTGCAGGGCCCACAGGCCGAGCGGGTGCTGGCGGCACTCGATCCCGCCGCGGCCGAAATGCGCTTCATGGAGGCCCGCGAACTGAAGCTGGCCGGCGCCACCTGCTTCACCACCCGTTCCGGCTACACCGGCGAGGACGGCTACGAAATCTCGATCCCGAGCGCCGATGCCGAGCGCGTCGCCTCCCGGTTGCTCGAGGACGCGGCGGTCAAGCCGGTCGGGCTGGGGGCGCGCGACACGCTGCGGCTCGAAGCCGGGCTGCCGCTGCACGGCCACGAGATCACACCGGAAATTTCGCCGATCGAGGCCGGGCTGGGCTTTGGCATTCCCAAGTCGCGGCGCAGCGGGCCCAAGGCCGGCGGCTTTCCCGGGGCGGACACGATTCTTGGCCAGATCGCCAACGGCACCAGCCGCAAGCTGGTGGGCTTGGCCTCGGCCGAGGCGATTCCGATCCGTGCCGGCGCGGCGATCGTCGACGCCGCCGGCGTCAAGGTCGGCGAAGTCACCAGCGGCACGGTCTCGCCGAGTCTCAATCACCCGGTGATGCTCGCTTTCATCGACCGGGCGGTGATCGCTGGCGGCGCGGTGCCGCTTTATGCGCAGGTGCGCGACAAGCGTCCGGCGGTGACGATCACGCCCCTGCCGTTCGTACCCAAGCGCTACAAGCGCTAGCGAGCGCGCCGGCGAGAGTTCAAGCGGCGCGCCCTCGAGGGTTCAGGCGCTGAAGATTTTTCCGGGATTCATGATGTGATCCGGATCGAGCGCGGCCTTGATCCGGCGCATCACGTCCACCCCGTCAGCGCCGATCTCCTCGCGCAGGAAATCCATCTTGTGCAGCCCGATGCCGTGCTCGCCGGTGCAGGTGCCATCCATCGACAGCGCCAGGCGCACGATCTCGATGTTGAGCCGCTCGCACTCGGCCATCTCGTCGGGGTTGTCCGGGTCGATAAGGAGCACGGCGTGGAAGTTGCCGTCGCCGACGTGACCGAGAATCATCGTCGGCACCGAGGCCCGGTCGAGAATCTCCCTGGCGCCGATCAGCGAATCCGCCAGCCGCGAGATCGGCACGCAGGTGTCGGTCGAAATGCCCCGGCACCCGGGGCGCACCTGCAGGCAGGCGAAGAAAGCGTTGTGGCGGGCGTTCCACAGCCTGGTGCGATCCTCCGGGCGGGTCGCCCATTCGAAGTCCTGGCCGCCGTTTTCGCGAGCGATCTGCTCGACCAGATCGGCCTGTTCCCGCACCGCGCTCGCGCTGCCGTGGAATTCAAAGAACAGCGTCGTGGCCTCGCGCAACGAAGTCTTGGCATAGGCGTTGATGGCCCGCACGGTGGCATCGTCGAGGAACTCGCAGCGCGCCACCGGGATCCCGACCTGGATGGTCTGGATAACGGTGTTGATCGCTCCCGGGATCCCGCCAAAGCTGACCACCGCCGCCGAGACCGCCTCGGGTTGGGGGTAGAGTCGCACGGTGACCTCGGTAAAGATTCCCAGCGTGCCCTCGGAGCCCACGAACAGCCGGGTGAGATCGTAACCGGCGGCCGACTTGCGCGCGCGGGTGCCGGTGCGGATCACCTTGCCATCGGCGGTCACGACCTCGAGTGCGAGCACATTCTCGCGCATGGTGCCGTAGCGCACGGCGTTGGTGCCCGATGCCCGCGTGGCCGCCATGCCGCCCAGCGTCGCGTCGGCTCCGGGATCGATCGGAAAGAAGATTCCGGTGTCCTTGAGCGCGTCATTGAGCTGCTTGCGGGTGACCCCCGGCTGGACGGTCGCGGTCAGGTCTTCGAGATGGACCGCGACGATCCGGTTCATCCCCGAGACGTCCACCGAGACCCCGCCCTGGACAGCGAGCAGGGCGCCTTCCAGCGATGAGCCGACCCCGAACGGGATCAGCGGCACCTTGTGATCACTGCACAGTCGCACCACCTCGGCGACCTCGGCGGTGTCGTTGGCGTAGACCACGGCGTCAGGCGCGGCCGCCGGAAACGGCGATTCGTCTCGGCCGTGATGATCGCGCACCGCCTGGGCGAGGCTGAAGCGCTCGCCAAAGCGGGCCCGCAGAGCATCGGAGAGCGCCTCCGGCAGAGGGCAACGGAAGGTGTTCGGTTCGAGATTCGAGTCGTTCATGCTGGTTCCCCAAGATTCCTGCCCCAAGGATAGTGCAATTTGAAACGGTTACACTGGCCGTTCCAATTTCAGGTGTCAGGGATAATGGGCAACAGGCTGAGCAAGATAACGACCCGCACCGGGGACGACGGCACTACCGGGCTCGGCGACGGTTCGCGCACCGGCAAGGACAGCCTGCGGGTCGCTGCGATCGGCGATGTCGACGAGCTCAACTCGGCGCTCGGCGTCCTGCTCGCCGACCAGCTCGACGACGACCTGCGCACCGAGCTCGGAGTGATCCAGCACGACCTCTTCGATCTCGGCGGCGAACTGTGCATTCCGGGCTTCGAGAACATCAAGATCGAACAGGTCGCCGGCCTCGACGTGCTCATCGAGCGGCATAACGCCACGCTGGAACCATTGGCGGAATTCATCGTGCCCGGCGGGTCACGCCCGGCGGCCTTGGCGCATATCGTGCGCACCGTGTGCCGACGCGCCGAGCGTTCGGTGGTCGCGCTTGGTCGCCAGGAACAGGTGCGCCCGGCCTGCGGCCAGTACCTGAACCGGCTCTCCGACCTGATGTTCGTGATCGCCCGGGTACTCAATGAGCGCGCCGGTCACGGTGACGTGCTCTGGCGGCACGAACGCTCGCGCTCGCGGGCGTGACGGCGCCGCGCACGCCCGGACCTAGCCGGTCTCGCGCGCCGACTCGAGGTAGGAGACCAGCTTGGCGCTGGTCTGGCGCAGGCGCTCGGAGAGCAGCTGCACGAGCTTGAGCAGAATCTTGTTGCCCAGCCGCGACTCGTCGTTGAGAACCAGCATCAACGCATCCCTGGTGAGCACGGCGATCCGGCACTTCTCGAGCGAGACGCAGGAAGCGAAACGCGGCTCGCCGTCGAACATCGACATTTCGCCCAGGGCGTGGCCCGCGTGGGCGACCGCGATCCGTGAGGGGTAGTTGTAGCGGTTGCGCCGGAGCACGTCGACCATCCCGCCCATCAGCAGCAGCATGAAGTCGCCGATGTGGCCTTCCTGGATGATCGTCACCCCGGCCGGGACCTCATAGACGTACATGAAGGAGCCGAGCCTCTTGGTTTCCTCGATGTCGAGGCTCGAGAACAGCGGGGTCTTGGCCATCAGGCTATAGAGCTCATCGGCGAAGTCGGTGGCCCTGCCCAGAGGCTTGAGACCCAGCTTGAGCAATTGCTCGTGGGGCGTCATCTTGGATGCCGCCGATGGGGGTGCCGCGGCAGGTTTCTTGCCGTCACCATCACGCGATCCGACCGGTTCCATAATTCTCTCCTGAGCCTGCGGCGTTGTTATAGCACGGAAAACACCGGCAGCGGCACGACCCGGCCTACTGCTCGATCGCCACCCGACGCGCCCTGACCGCTTCTGCCAGGTGTTCGAGCAGGGCGACGGTATCATCCCAGCCGAGGCAGCCGTCAGTGATGCTCTGGCCATGAACGAGCGGCTTTTCGGGCAGCAGGTCCTGGCGACCGGGGATCAGGTTGCTTTCGATCATGGAGCCGAAAATCCTGGTGTCTCCGGCGGCGATCTGGGCCGCCACCACGTGCGTGACCGGAATCTGGTTTTCCCACTTCTTGGAACTGTTGCCGTGGCTCGAATCGACCATCAGCCGACAGGCCAGCGCCGCCTCGGCGGCCTCCTGGCAAGCGGCGTTGACGCTCTCGGCGTCGTAGTTGGGTTTGGCCCCGCCGCGCAGGATGACGTGGCAATCCTCGTTGCCGTTAGTAGCGACGATCGCCGAGTGCCCACCCTTGGTCACGGACAGGAAATGGTGCGGCTGGGAGGCCGCCTTGATGGCGTCGAAGGCAATCTTGAGGTTGCCGTCGGTGCCATTCTTGAACCCGACCGGGCATGACAGGCCCGAAGCCAGCTCGCGATGGACCTGGCTCTCGGTGGTGCGGGCACCGATTGCACCCCAGGAAATCAGGTCGGCGTAGTACTGCGGGGTGATCATGTCGAGGAACTCGGTGGCCGCGGGTACGCCCATCCGGTTCAGATCCAGGAGCAGCTCGCGCGCCACTCTCAGCCCCTTGTTGATCTGAAAGCTGTTGTCCATGCCGGGATCGTTGATCATCCCCTTCCAGCCCACGGTGGTGCGGGGCTTCTCGAAATAGACCCTCATGACGATCTCGAGATCGCCGGCAAATCTCTGGCGCTGCTCGATCAGCTTGGCGCCGTACTCGCGCGTTGCGGCGACATCGTGGATCGAACACGGCCCGACTACCACCAGCAGCCGATCGTCCATGCCATGGATGATGCGGTGAATCGCCTCGCGAGTGTCGAACACGACCTGTCCGATGTCTTCGGGCAGCGCGAACTCGCGCAACAGATGCGCGGGCGGCGCCAGCTCCATCATCGCCTTGATGCGGACGTCATCGATGCGTGGTGACATGACTGTGTTTCCAGATCGGAAGAGCACA
>JAHYJF010000389.1 GCA_019428955.1 Burkholderiaceae bacterium | reverse complement strand
AAGGGCGTCCTGCGCGACCCCAACATGCCGGCGCCCACCCCCCGCCCCGAGGTAACTGCGGCGGTCAAGGTAGCCAAGCCGCTTGCCGATGGCGCGGCCGGCGCCGGAACGCTGACCAAGGCCATCAGCTGGCTGCGCGGCATTTTCCAGCCGCAGCCAGTGGAACCGACGACTACCGCACGAACCGCGACGAGCACTGGCACCAAGAAAGCGGCCTCCGCCGGAAGCAGTCGCGGCGATGGCCGGCGCGGACGCCCTGACGAAGCGAAACCTGAAGGCCGCGGCGGCCGTGGCAGCCGCGGCGGTCGTGGCTCGCGCGGCACAGGACAGCAGGAGCGCGAAGACCGCGCCGCGGCCACCCCGCGCTCAGCGGCTGCACCGGCTGCCGGGACCGAAGAAGTTGCGCTTGCAGAGACTGGCTCACGCCGTGGCGGACGCCGTGGCGGACGCCGCGATGGTGCCCAGAGGGGCCGTGCCGAAGGAGCCGTTGCGGATACTGTGGCAGCGGCAGCGGTCGGCGCAGCGCCGGTGGTAGCCGAGGCCTCCTCGGCAGCGAGCCCAACCGGCAATGACATCGTGGTCCGGAAAGATATGTTGCCGGTTGAAGTCGCCAAGCTCTCGGAAGGCAGCAGCGATGCGCCTGAGGCAGACGCGTCGGACGACGGTGAAGACGGAACCAGCCGGCGGCGCAGCCGTCGGCGCCGTGGCCGTCGCGGTCGCGGTGGTGATGCTGGCGGAGCCGCGGCAGCGACCGCTGAAGGTGGCATGAGCGCCACGTCAGATGCCGAATCGCCCGAAGACGAAGCCGTGGCTGCGGCACCGGTGGCGACCATCCCCCAGGACGCTGCCGAAGAGCAGCCGGTCCCCGCAGCACTCGAGGCAGTTCAGGCCGAGACGGCAGAACCCGTGGCGGCGGCGTTCCAGGATGAGTCATTGCCTGAGGAAGCCACCGTTGCGACCAAGGCCGAGCAAGTCGTGGCTGAGGTTGAGCCCGAGCAGGTGGCAACTGCCGCCCCCGCCCCGGTGGTCTCCGAGCTAGCGCCCGAACCGGTAGTCACCGCAGCGCCCGTATCGGAGCCAGTCGCGCTCGAAAGCAACCCGGTCGTGGTCCAGGTGGTGGCGGACAGCGCGCCGGAGCCGGCCCCCATTCAGGGCGACCTGCTGGAGATCGTCGCGCAGGCCGGGCTGGAATTGGTTGAGACCGCCCCCGCTGCATCTGAGGTCGTTGCAGCAACAGTGGCGCGGCCGCCCCGGCCGCGGCGCAAGCGCAAGGCGGCCCCGACCATCGCCGAAGAGCCGCTGGCCCAGGTCGAGACCGGCAGGTCAATCGACTGAGCGATTGGGATGACGCGGTTCCCCGCCCGGGAACTGCGTCACCAGGGCCAAGCGTGGCTTAGCGGCGACGGTACGCTATCATCATGGAGCAACTTTCAACGCTTCCCATGACCGAACGAATCATTCCCATCGCCGATGCCCACTACAACGCCGGGACGCCACTCGTTCCGGCCAGTCCGGTATTGGCCACCGGCAAGCTCGCCGATGCGCGCGCCCGGACGCTGCGCGACCTGAGAATTTCGGTCACTGACCGCTGTAATTTCCGCTGCTCATATTGCATGCCCCCGGCGGTCTTTGATCGCAATTTCCAGTTTCTGCCGCACTCCTCGTTGCTCACCTTCGAGGAAATCGAGCGGATGGCGAGAGTCTTCGCGACGCACGGGGTCGAGAAGATCAGAATCACCGGCGGGGAACCGCTGCTGCGCCGGAATATCGAAGCGTTGATCGGCATGCTGGCGCAAGTCCGCACGGTTCACGACCGACCCGTCGAAATCACGCTGACCACTAACGCCACGTTGCTGGCCCGCAAGGCTGGCGCTCTCGCCGCGGCCGGACTGCGCCGGGTTACGGTCAGTCTCGACGCACTCGATGACGCGGTCTTTCGTGCGATGAACGGCGCCGATTTCCCGGTTGCGGATGTACTAGCGGGCATCGATGCCGCGGCCACGGCCGGCCTGCGTTCGATCAAGGTCAACATGGTCGTCAAGCGCGGCGTCAACGATCACGAAATCGTGCCGATGGCGCGTCATTTCCGTGGCAGCGGCCATATCGTGCGCTTCATCGAATTCATGGATGTCGGCGCCTCCAACGGCTGGCGGCTCGACGACGTAGTGCCGAGCACCGAGGTGATTGCGCGCATCGATGAGCAGTTCCCGCTCGAACCGGTCGCAGCCCAGTATCCTGGGGAAGTAGCAAGGCGCTGGCGCTATGCCGACGGGAGTGGTGAAATCGGCGTGATTTCTTCGGTCAGCCAGCCCTTCTGCTCGTCATGCAACCGGGCGCGGCTGTCGACCGAGGGCAAGCTCTTCACCTGTCTGTTCGCAACCGCGGGACACGACCTGCGCGCCTTGCTGCGCGGCGGCTACAGCGACGAACAGATCTCGGGAGCGATCTCGACGCTGTGGTCGCAGCGCTCGGATCGCTACTCGGAAATCCGCTCCGAGGCCACGAGCGGCTTGCGGCGCATCGAAATGTCGTACATCGGTGGCTGAACCACGCCTTGAACGACCAGAAGCGATCGAGTCGATGAGCGTTACGCCGCTCGAAATTTCCGCCAATGCGCGTCCGTCGACCTTCGAGGTCGAGGCGATCAATGAGCATGGCGTGAGCGTGCCCACAGCTATCGCCGGGGAACATCCGCTGACGCTCTACCTCGATAAGCACGAGCTGGTGACGCTGATGACGCTTGGCGCCGCCCCCGAGCAGCTCGCCCTCGGATATCTGCGCAACCAGCGGCTGGTCGCCGATCTCGCGGATCTGGCAG
>JAHYJF010000388.1 GCA_019428955.1 Burkholderiaceae bacterium | reverse complement strand
TCTTCGGAACCTTCCTGTCGCACGTCGGACTGGCGGTTTCGGACTTCGCCCGCCAGCGCAAGGTCCTGTTCCTGGCGGCCGAACCCCTGACCGACAAGATCACCTGGCAGAACGGCAACCGCTACACCTTCCGGCTGCGGCCATCGACCTATATGCAGGCCGCGATGCTGGTGCCGGAGGCGGTCAAGCTGAACAAGAAACGCTGGGCGGTGGTTTATCCCAACTATGAGTATGGACAGTCGGCTGCGGCAACCTTCCGGACGCTGCTCAAGGCCGCGCAGCCCGATGTCGAGTTTGTCGCCGAGCAGGCGCCGGCGCTCGGCCGGATCGACGCCGGATCGGTGGTCCAGGCTCTGGCCGACAGCAAGCCCGACGCGATCTTCAACGTGCTCTTCGCCGCCGACCTCGCGAAGTTCGTCCGCGAAGGCAACATTCGCGGGCTGTTCCGCGACCGCGCGGTGTTCTCGCTGCTCTCGGGCGAGCCGGAGTATCTCGATCCCCTGCGCGGCGAAGCGCCGCTCGGCTGGTGGGTGACCGGTTACCCCTGGTACGCGATCAAGACCGCTGAGCACCAGGCTTTCCTTACTGCCTATCAGAAGCGCTGGAAGGAGTACCCCCGGCTCGGATCAGTGGTGGGCTATTCATCCCTGAAGTCGCTGGCGGCCGCGCTAAGCAAGGCGGGCAGCACCGACCCTGAACGGCTGGTGGCAGCCATGGAGGGGCTTGGTGTCGCGACGCCTTTCGGCGAAGTGACCTATCGCGCGCTTGATCACCAGGCGACGATGGGCGCCTACATCGGGATTACCGAGGTCCGCGATGGCCGCGGCGTGATGACCTTTTTCCGCTACATCGATGGTGCCAGCGTCCAGCCCCCAGATGCCGAAGTTCGCAAACTGCGCCCGGCCGACTGAATCCCGGGTGTCGTTCCGGGGCGTCCCGAGCCAGCGGCGATGATCTCAGGATTCCTGGTCCAACTGCTTAACGGGCTGGCGGGCGCGTCGACGCTCTTCCTGATCGCGGTCGGCCTGTCGCTGATCTTCGGGGTTACCAGGATCGTCAATTTCGCCCACGGCTCGATGTATATGGCCGGGCTCTACGTAGCTTATTGGCTGGTTGAATGCCTCGGTGCCGGCGCGCTGGGTTTCTGGGGGGCGGTGCTGCTGGCGGCACTGCTCGTCGGCGTGTTCGGTGCCTTGGTCGAGTTGCTGGTGCTGCGTCGGGTCTACGCCGCGCCTGAACTGTTCCAGCTGCTGGCCACGTTCGCGGTGGTACTAATCGTGCGCGATGGCCTGCTCTGGCTCTGGGGTGCGGAAGACCTCCTGGGTCCGCGCGCTCCCGGCCTCGGCGGCGCGGTCGAGATCCTGGGGCGCGCGTTTCCCCAGTATGACCTGCTGCTGATCGTCGCCGGACCGCTGGTCCTGGGTCTGCTCTGGCTGCTGCTGCAACGCACCCGGTTCGGCCTGCTGATCCGCGCTGCCACCCAGGATCGCGAAATGCTCGGGGCGCTGGGCGTCAACCAGGCCTGGTTGTTCACCGCCGTTTTCGCACTCGGCACCACGCTGGCGGCGTTGGGCGGGGCGCTGCAACTGCCGCGCGAGCCGGCCAGCCTCGGTCTTGACCTGAGTGCCATCGGCGATGCCTTCGTGGTCGTGGTGGTCGGCGGCATGGGCAGCATCCCGGGCGCTTTCCTGGCGGCCCTGCTGATCGCCGAGATCAAGGCGGTCTGCTACGGGATCGGCACGGTGGAGATCATGGGGGTGAGTTTCGCGTTCTCCAAGCTGACCATGATCGTCGAATTTCTGGTGATGGCCGCGGTGCTGATCTGGCGTCCGTGGGGCCTTCTGGGCAGGCCGCAGCAAGCGGTGCGTTCCGCGACCCCGGTCGAGACCCCGATCCGCCCGATGGCTCGCGCCGGGCGCTGGGCCACCGCGACGCTGGGGCTGGCGCTCCTGGCGCTGCCGCTCGCCGGGGCGCACTTCCCCTACGCGACGGTGCTTGCGATCGACGTGCTGGTGGCGGTGCTGTTCGCGACCAGCCTGCACTTCATCATGGGGCCCGGCGGGATGACTTCCTTCGGCCATGCCGCCTACTTCGGACTGGGCGCCTACGGCGTGGCGATGTTCCTGCGCGGGATGGCCATGCCGATGGAAATGGCGCTGCTGATGGGGCCGGTGCTGGCGCTGGCGGCAGCGGTAGTGTTCGGCTGGTTCGCGGTCCGGCTCGCGGGGGTCTATCTGGCGATGATCACGCTGGCCTTCGGACAGATCGTCTGGTCGGTGGTCTTTCAGTGGGACGAGGTCACCGGTGGCAGCAACGGCCTGGTCGGCCTCTGGCCGGCGCCCTGGCTCGAATCGCGCACGGCCTACTACTACCTGACCCTCACGCTGGTGGCGGCCAGCGTGTACCTGCTGCGCCGGATCCTGTTCGCACCCCTGGGCTACGCCATGAGGGCCGGCCGCGACGCTCCCTTGCGCGCCGAGGCGACCGGCATCAATGTCGCCCGCACCCACTGGCTGGCATTCGTCGTCGCCGGCACGTTCTGCGGCCTCGCGGGGGCACTGTTCGCATTTGCCAAGGGGACTATTTCGCCCGAGACGCTTTCGGTCACGCGTTCGATCGACGCCCTGGTGATGGTGCTGCTGGGCGGGGTGCAGACGCTCGCCGGGCCGATCGTCGGCAGCGCGGTGTTTGTCTTGTTGCAGGACACCATCATGCGCTCGACCGAATACTGGCGCGCGCTGCTGGGGGGGGCGATCCTGGCGCTGGTCCTGGTGTTTCCGCAGGGCATCGCTGGGGGAGTAGTCGCGCTGGGGCGCCGGC
>JAHYJF010000026.1 GCA_019428955.1 Burkholderiaceae bacterium | reverse complement strand
GCCAAAACCGGCACCGAAGCCCGCCCCGGCCCCCGCGCCGGCACCGAACCCGGCCCCGGCCCCGGCCGCAGCACCGCCGCCCCCGCCCCCGCCTGCACCGGCCCGGGCTCCGGCCCCGGCCCCGGTCCCGAAAGCAGAGAAAGTCACTTTTGCAGCTGACGCCTTCTTTGATTTCGACAAGTCCGTGCTCAAGCCCGAAGGCAAGGCCAAGCTGACCGACCTGGTCGGCAAGCTCAAGGCCATCACGCTTGAAGTCGTCATCGCCGTTGGTCACACCGACTGGACCGGACCGGACGCCTACAACCAGGGTCTGTCAGTCCGTCGCGCCGAGGCCGTCAAGGCCTACATGGTGAGCCAGGGCATCGAAGCCAACCGGGTCTACACCGAAGGCAAGGGCGAGAAGCAGCCCGTGGCCGACAACAAGACCAGGGAAGGCCGTGCGAAGAACCGTCGCGTTGAGATTGAAGTCGTCGGTACCCGCATGAAGTAAGCATCAATCTTCAGAAGAGCCCCGCCAGTTGGCGGGGCTTTTTTTCGCGCGAAGATCGGTCGCGGGCCGCGCTTGGCACTCCCGTCTACAATGTCCGCTATCTTCCGCTGAGCACAGAAACCATGACCGCTGCCAAACCAGCCGCCCAGGCCACCGCCGATTCCCGGTCGGGTAATTTCGACCCTGCCGAGCTCGCCAAGTTTTCGGCACTCGCGGCCAAGTGGTGGGATCCGGACTCCGAGTTTAGGCCGCTGCACCAGATCAACCCGCTGCGCCTCGAGTGGATCGATCAACTGGCGTCGATCGCGGGCAAGAGCATCCTCGATGTCGGCTGCGGCGGTGGCATCCTCAGCGAGGCGATGGCCGCCAAGGGTGCCAAGGTACTGGGCATCGACCTGGGCGAGAAGTCGCTCAAGGTTGCCGAACTGCATCGTCTCGAGAGCGGCGCTGCGGTGAGCTACCGCGCGGTCGCGGTCGAAGCCTACGCCGCCGAGAACCCGGCCGCGCATGACGTCGTCACCTGCATGGAGATGCTCGAACACGTTCCCGACCCGGAATCGGTGATCCGTTCCTGCGCCGAGCTGACCCGCCCCGGCGGCTGGCTGTTCTTCTCGACCATCAACCGCAACCCGAAGTCGTTCGTGTTCGCGATCATTGGCGGCGAATACCTGCTGCGCATCCTGCCGCGCGGCACCCACGACTACGCCAAGTTCGTCCGACCCTCGGAGCTCGGCGCGGCGGCGCGCCGCTGCGGCCTCGAGCTGGTGGAAATGAACGGCATGACCTACAACCCGCTGACCAAGGTCTACCGGCTCGACGCCCGCGACGTCTCGGTCAACTACCTGATGGCCTTCCGTAAGCCCGCCTGACAGTCCCAGCCCTGATGCCAGCCCGCAACACCCGCCTGGACGCGCTGCCGCGCGCAGTGCTCTTCGACCTCGACGGCACCCTGGCCGATACCGCCGAGGATCTCGCCGCACCGGTTAACGCCATGCGTGCCGAACGCGGCCTCGAACCGATGACGATCGCGAGTCTGCGGCCCTTCGCTTCGATGGGCGCGCGCGGACTGATCTGGCGCGGCCTCGGGGTCAACCGCGAAGAGCCGGCCTTTGCCGGGCTGCGCGACGAATTCCTGGCGCGCTACGAGCAGGCCATGTGCGTCCACACCCGGCTTTTCCCGGGCATGCTGGCAGTGCTCGAGGAATTCGAGCGCCGCGGCATTCTCTGGGGCGTGGTCAGCAACAAGTACGAACGCTACGTGCGGCCGATCCTGACCCAGCTCGGCTTGATCGAACGCTCGGTTTGCGCGATCGGCGGCGACAGCGCCGAGTTCGCGAAGCCACATCCCGCACCGCTGCTGCTCGGCGCCAAGGTGGCCGGGGTCGAACCCACGGCTTGCGTCTATGTCGGCGACGACCTGCGCGACGTCGAGGCCGGCCGAGCGGCGCGCATGGCGACCGTCGCGGTCACCTACGGGTTTTCGGGCGATGCCGCTCCGCCAGCGGTCTGGGGCGCCGATGTCCTCATAGACGCCCCCGGCGATCTCATCGAACTCCTGCCCGTTGCTCAAGCCAGGCGCTGAGTTCGTCGAGCACTCTGGTGATCGCGCGATTGAAGCCGGCCGCGGCCTGGGCCGAATCGTCGCTCTCCACCGTCGCCACCCGTTCAAAGCGCTTGCGCTCGATCACCTTGCGTGCGCGCCAGTCGAGCAGCTCGGCCGTGACCGCCACCCGGGCCGAGCCCGGCGGTTGCGCCGCGTCGAGGTAGATTTCCTCGAGCCGCAAGTTGAGCAGCAGATCGCCGCGCACGCCTGCGGTGGCCTGCGCCACCGTGCCAAAGGAGTGGCGGGCGGCGAGCCGGTGCTCGAGCATCTGCGCCAGCCGCTTGACCGGACGTTCGGTCCAGGCGGCGTACTGGTAGTAGGCGCGGCTGCCGCTCTGGCGGCTGAAGGCGATCGCGGTGCCGTCGTAGAAACTGCTCTCGCTCGCCGGCGAGATCAACAGGACCAGCGAAGAACCCTTCGCCTCGGACGCGCCCGCGGCATCCGCGTGCAGGTCGGTCAGTTCATACCAGGTGCGCGCCGGCGAGTCACCGCCCAAGATCGAACAACCCGAAGAGGCGAACGCCAGCAGCACCGCCGCGGCGCCCACAAGCAGGGAAGCGCGCCGGCGTCCGCGGCGCAACACTTGAAGCTGGATATTGTCGCCAATCATCAGCGCTTCACCTCGCCGGGGCCAAGTTGATCGGGACCAGGGCCGACCAGCGCCGCGCGCGGGTCTTGAAGTCGCTCGAGGCTGCGCGCCAGGATTGCTGCGGCACTGCGCAATTCCTGCGCCGTGGCGCGCAGTTCGAGCAGTCCGACGTCGGCGGTGTCGCCAAGCTTGCTTCCCATGCTTCTGGTTTCGGCTTCCAGCGTGCTCGCGAGCCGGCTGAATTCGGCCAGCGTGGCATCGGCCTGGCGCATGGTTTCCTCGCCGCCGCGCACGGCGGATCCGGCGGAAGCGATCACCGCCCGGCCCTGCTCAAGCGTGGCGCGCAACTCGGCCAAAGCCGCCCGCGTCTCCTCGAGCACCTTGCCGGCGTCCTTGGCGAGCGGGTCGACGTTCCGGGCAGCCGACTCGAGCGCCACGGTGATCCGGCGCGACGATTCGCCGAGCGCTGCCGCGCCCTCGCGCAGGCTGCGGGCAGTGGCGTCGATCGCCGCCATGCGCTGGTTGAGGTTATCGACAAACTGCCGGGCGCCAGCGAGCGCCGCGTCGAAGGTGGCGCGGTTCTCGGGGCTGAGCACTTCGTTGAGGTAAACCAGCGTGGTCTCGGCGGTGCGGGCCAGCCGGCTCGCCGAGTCGGCGATCTGGGCCAGCTCGGAGCGGCCTTCTGGAATCACCGGGTAGCGCTCGCCCTCCTTGACCGTCACCAACGGCGGGCCTGGCACACCGCTGGTAACCAGTTCGATGCGGGCGATCCCGGTGACGAAGTTGCGGGCCAGCACGGCGACGGTGTTGTCGCTCACCGGCGTGTCGCGGTCGACCCGGATGGTCACCTCGACGAGGTTGATGTTGCCCGGGGTCAGTGAGTAGTCCTCGACCCGGCCGACCTTGATCCCGCGCATCGTGACATCGCCGCCCACTTGCACCCCATCGAGCGCCTGGCGTTCGAAACGAATGGTGTAGAACAGGTACTCGGAGGCCGGGCCGACGCTCGAGAGCCAGGCAAAGCCGGCCACCGCCGCCGCGGCCAGGGCGAGCACGATCGCCCCCACGAAGGTGTAGCGGGTTTCAGGTTCCATCTTTCAGGCTCCGGCTAGCGCGGATTCACCGCGCGCTGCGAAGTAGGAACGGATCCAAGGGTCGTCGACACTCATCACCTCACCGAGCGTACCATCGGCGACGACCTTGCCGCCAGCGAGCGCCAGCACACGACCGGAGATGGTCGAAAGGGTATCGAGGTCGTGGGTGACCAGCATCACGGTGATGCCGAGATCGTCGCAGAGGAAGCGCACCAGCCGGTCGAAGGCCCGGGCGGCGACCGGATCGAGCCCGGCGGTGGGCTCGTCGAGAAACAGGATCTCGGGTTCGAGCGAGAGCGCGCGGGCCATCGCGGCGCGCTTGCGCATCCCGCCCGAAAGTTCGCTTGGCATCTTGGTGGCCACTTCCGGGCCCAGCCCGGCGAGCGACAGGCGCAGCAGGGCCAGCGCCCTGGCCAGCTCGCGCGGGGTGTCGGTGTGTTCCAGGATCGGGGCCGCGACATTGCCCAACACGTCGAGCGTCGAAAAGAGCGCACCGTCCTGGAACAGCACCCCGATGCGCCGGCGCAACGCGGTCAACTCCTCGGGCTCGCAGTTCCAGACCTCGGTGCCAAGCACCTTTACCGTACCCGCGTTTGGCCGGTGCAGGCCGATCAGCTCGCGCAGCAACAACGACTTGCCGCTGCCGCTGCCGCCGATCAGTGCTACCAGTTCGCCGCGGGATATCTGCAGGCTCAGGCCATCGTGGATGGTGTTGCTGCCAAACCTGGTCACGATGCCCTCGGCCTCGATGATCCAGTCGGCACTCACAGGCCCACCTCCTGGAACAGCACCGCGAAGAGCGCGTCGAGCACGATCACCGTAACGATGCACTGCACCACCGTCGAGGTGGTGCTCTCGCCAATCGCGCGGGTGTCGCGGGCCACCGCAAAACCCATGCGGCAACCGATCACCGCGATCGCGAGCGCGAACACAGGCGACTTAGCCAGCCCGATCACGTAATGGCGCGGCGCCAGCGCCGCGTGGAGGCGATCGATGAAGGTAAAGGCCGTGATGTCGAGCATCAGCTCGGAGACCACCATAGCACCCCACAGTCCGGCGACATTGCCCACAAAGACCAGCAGCGGCAGCGCCAGCATCAGCGCCAGCACCCGCGGAATGACCAGTACCTGCTCGGCCGAGAGCCCGAGGGTGCGCAAGGCATCGATCTCCCCGGTGAGCTTCATGGTGCCAAGCTGGGCGGTAAAGGCCGCCCCCGAACGCCCCGCGACGATGGTGGCGACAATGAGCGGCGAGAACTCGCGCACCATCCCCAGCGCCACGCCGTCGACCACGTAGATATTGGCCCCGTATTGCTCGGCCTGGATGCCCAGCAGATAGGCGACGATCACCCCGATCAGGAAGGTCAGCAGCGCGATCACCGGGATCGCGCTCACGCCGGTGCGGCCCAGCTGCACGAACAGTTCGCGCATCCGCAGCGCGCCCGGGTGGCGCAGCAGGCGGCCGAACTCGGTCGCAATCAGGCCGAGAAAGGAAATGTGGCCGAGCATCATTTGCCCAACCTCGATGGCGCCCTTGCCGACAGCGACGAGCCAGCCATGGCGCCGGCGCACCGGCACCGCGGTGGTGGCCTCGAAGCGCTCGCTCACCAGAGCGATAACCCGCCGGTGATGGTCTGCGAATCCGATGAACTCGAGTTCGTCGCGATTGGCGCCAGCCAGGGTCAATCCGCGCAGCAGCACCAGTGCGCCGGCGGTATCGATGCTCGAGACGCCGCTGCCATCGACCCGATGGGGAGGGCTCCCTCCAGGCAATGCCGCCGCCAGCTCCTGCTTCAGGTCGGCGAGCGCTTCCACGCGCCACGGACCAGCCAGGTACAGCACCGCCCCGGCATCGGCCTGCTCGATCCAGCAGTTGCGCTCCGCAACGGTCATCGGGCTCCCAGGGTCGGTTGGCAAGGCACCAGGCCAATACTGGCCAAGTTGGCAGCGTCATGTTGCAACTGCTTAATTATTATAGAGTGTGACTTAATTGACATCACTCTTTCGTTGCCTACCAGATGGTAGGAAGCTGTTATACGATAAACCCAATTCAGCATCCGGCCCCCGGATGGTTTCTCTCACGGGAATCTGTTTCATGGCCACTGAAATTTCGCGCGAAGACGGCGCAACGCGCCGGACCGGTCCCAACGGCCAGACGGCCGAGGTACGCCGCTTCGCCGCCGGCATTCGCCTGATAACGGCGCTGCTGGTCTCAGTACTGATCATTACCGACCTCCATACCCCCGGTGCCACGGTTACGGCTGTGCTGCTGGCATATGGCGGATGGGCCGCCTGGCTGCTGTGGGGCGAAGCCAACGCGATGCCGCGGGCCAAGGGGGTGTGGCTCTACTGGGTCGATGTGGCCTGGGCATGCGCCTGCATGCAGCTGGTCCAGGGCGGCACCGACCTGCTGGTGATGACGCTCGTGATGCCGATCGTCCTGGCGAGCATCGGGATCGGCGCCAGGCACGGGCTGGCGCTGGCGATCGCCGCGGCGGCAGGGACCGTCCTTGCCGGCGGGGTCCTGAAAGCGACGGCGCTGGATGACAGCTTGCGCTCCGGCCTGCTGGTGCTGATGGTCGGGCTGCTGGCCGCCGTGGCACTGATCGCGCGTCCGCTCAATCAACTGCGCCAGCGGCTCGCGCTCGCGGGCGACTACGAAACCCAACTCGATCCCCGCCGCGGCGTGGAGGCGATCTCTGCCGCACTGGTCGAAAGGTTGCGCGAGGACTCCGGCGCCAGCGTTGCCGCGCTGGTGCTGCCGAGCCACGATGGCGCTCCGGCCACGATCGCCAGCGTCGCGGATGGTGCATTCCGCGCCAAGCCCGAGGTCCACACCCTGCTCGAGAGCAAGCTCGCCGCGCTGCCCGATTGCGCCGTAAGCCGGGTGACCCGCCGCTGGTGGGCTGGGCGCCCGGCGGTCTGGCTCAATGACGACCGACCCGAGCCCGAAGGCCTGGAGAGGGCGGTGTGCGAGCTCGCCAACCTGCTCGAAGTGCGCGGCTTGCACATCGTCCCCCTGACGCGCTACCGACGGCAACACGGCCATTGCCTGCTCGGCTATGCCAAGACCCGCGACATGCCTGCCGACGCTTCGGCCCTGCTCAACGCGGCCCCGGAACTGCTGCGGGTCATCGAGTCGGCGTCGGTGGTGGACAAGTTGCAGGAGTCGAGCGCGAGCGAAGAACGGGCGCGGATCGGCCGCGACCTGCACGACAGCGCGATCCAGCCCTACCTGGGCCTGAAATTCGCCGTCGAGTCGGCGGCGCTGCGGATTCCCGCCGACAATCCCGCCCGCGGCGAACTCGAGGCCCTGGCCGCGCTGGTCAACAATGAAGTGTCATCGTTGCGCGAACTGATCTCGGGGCTGCGCAGCGGCGAAGGCGTGGGCGACGACGCGCTGGTACCGGCGGTGCGCCGCCAGTGCCGGCACTTTTCCCAGCTCTTTGGCATCGACGTCACGATCGAGACCCCGTCGCGGGTGCCAACCACGCGGGCATTGGCCAGTTCGGTGTTCCACATGGTCAACGAGGTGCTCAACAACATCCGCAAACACACCGTCGCCCGGCACGTCTGGATCAAGCTGGCGGTCGATTCCGGCATCCTCGAACTCATTTTCCGCGACGATTCGGGCTCCATCAACGGCCGGGCCGAAGCGAATTTCGACCCGAAGAGCATCGGCGAACGCGCCACCGAACTGGGCGGCAGCCTGGAAATCATGAGCCCCGATGGACTGAATACCGAATTGCTCATCCGCATCCCGCTGCAACAGGGTAGAGTTGGACTATGACTGAACCTGGCGCCACAGCCGAGGGCGGCACAACGGACAACACCATCAAGGTCTTCCTCGCCGAGGATCACCACGTCACGCTCTGGGGCCTGCAGCAGCTGATCGAGGCTTTGGGGCAGGAGATGACGGTGGTGGGAACCGCGCGCACCTGCAGCGAACTGATGAATCACGACGGCGCCGCGCTGGCCGACGTGATCGTGCTCGACCTCGATCTCGGGGGCGAGGATGCCACCGCAGCGCTCCCCGTCCTGCGTCAGCGCTGTTCCGGGCAGGTACTGGTGCTGACCGGCTCGGATGATGTCGACGCGCACCGCGCGGCCGTACTCAAGGGCGCGCGCGGCGTGCTCCACAAGTCGGAATCGGCGCAGACCGTGCTGCTCGCCATCCGGAAAGTCCACCAGGGCGAGATCTGGCTGGGCCACCAGATCCTCGGCGCGGTGCTCGATCAGCTGCAGACCAGGGCCGGTGGCAACGGCGCCAACGAGCAGGTCAACGGCAGCGACCCCGATGCCGAGCGCATCGCCAGCCTGACGCCGCGCGAGCGCCAGATCGTGCGCGCCATGGTCAACAGCCCCGGCGACAAGCAGTTCGCGGTCGCCGATCAGCTCGGCATGAGCGAACACACCCTGCGCAACCACCTGACCACCATCTACAGCAAGCTCGACGTGCGCGGACGGCTGGAGCTGCACGTTTATGCAACGGCCCATGGGTTGGGGGCTGAGGGGTGGGTCGGGGATGGGGCGCGGTAGCTGCGGCGCAGCGACATTGATTGATTCAGGTCCGCGAAGAACGGTCTGGGCCACTCGAGTTCGACAGTTAATCGCGTAACCAGTTGATTTCGTTGAACACGACTTTCAAACGTGCCCCTACAAGAGGGTCAATTGTGATGAGGCGGTCGGTTTCTTGATTCCGAGGGCATGGAGTACGTCGGTTTGATGCTGGTTGATCGAAGAGACGCCGGTGAGCGGTTGCGCGCCATCGAGGCGGACGCGGTGGTGCTGGATGCGGCGCAACTGCTCCAGCGCCCGTTCGGGCGAGAGCCCGGTTGCGGTGGCGCTGAGGCGCATGCGCATGATCCGATACAGGATCAGCGCGATGAATCAGATCGAGGCGTGAGCGCGGATGCGCCCGGGCAGGCGGTGATAGACGGGGCCGATCTCGATCTCGCTCTTGAGCACCTTGAAGCCGCGCTCGATGTCGGCGAGCGACTTGTAACGCGCCACGACGCGCTCGGGGGTCAGGTCGGCAGTGTTGGTCACGAGCAGCAACTTGCCGTCGATGGTCTCGGCCAGCTTGCGGGCGGCGTCGTCGATTTCGTAGCTAAAGAGCTCGGCACGCAGATCGACCTTGATGATGCGCGACAGGTGCGCCTCGCACACCGCGTGGTAGAAGCGTGCCTTGGCGCCGCTGTCGGAGAGCTTGCGACCGCGCCAGGGCCGCATCATCGATCGCGCCGGCCTCGGCCCGGTAGGACTCGACGAGTTGGACGTAGCGGCGACCGCCGGAGGTGGTGATCTTGACGAACATGCCGCCACTGTATGAGTCTTCACGCACGCCCACAACTGGCATGCTTTATGCACACGTGCCACCACAAGCGTTTTTAGGAAAACACCCCGGGATCCCGCATGGATGCTAGCGGCACCCTGCCAAAATGGCCGCTTTTACCGATTAACTGTCGAACTCGGGGGGCCGATTTCGATCACGACGTTGGTAACTTTTTCCGCCGTGCGCGCGCCATCTCACAGCCGGACAGTGATGTCCTACCAGTACTGACGAATGGTCCTGCGAGACCGGAACTGGCCCCTCTTACGTGCGGAGGCGCCTATAGACTATGTGCGCTTCAACCCCACCTTACTGAGCAAGCCTGGGCAGCGCGTAGGTACCATAGGAGGGGCCTACGCTGAAGCCGCCACACGTTACGTTGGGCACGAAGTGACCTTTGATGTACTTGTCACTGCCGCCAACCGATTCATCAATGTGGAAAGTCGCAAACGCGAGGATAGGCGTACGCGTATGTGTCGTCGTATCAACATCAACGACAACAGGTACGCACCACTCGGAGGGTACTGGGACAGCAGAGTACAAGGCGGCCCTGGTGCCCGGTTGAATCCATATCTCGTCACCCATAGCGAGCGGTGTCGGGTTACCGTTGTCGATCAGATCGCGGATCGTGGGCACGTCGTTATTGTCGGTCTGAAATGAAGTCCACTGTCCCGATTTGCAAGGGTCGTAGTGATAGGTGGAACCGATACGAAACTCGTAGGGCCGCCCAACTACTTGCGGAAGATCGTCGCCGGGAAGCGGGTCCGTCGTAGTGGCTGTCTTTGGTGTATTTGTCGACGAGTCCCAAAAATTGTCAAACAGACACTTACTGATTGCCACTGGGAACAGCTGTCCAGGATAGGCGCCTCCAATCGGCGCAAGAATTGCGGTCGCCACTGCTGACACATCCGAAGTATTGACCCCCAGGATCGGTGCCAAAAATAGAGTGACCGGACCGTCATTGTCGACGCCCTTGCGGGATACAGTCACCTGAATTCCGGGCTTGTCGTTAGGTCCAACAGCAACCGTCTTCGATTGAAGACCAGGAGTACCCTGCGTTATGTCCCAGTAGCCCCCGACGGCTGAAGCATTAACAAGAGTCTTGCGATCGGACTTGTTGAGCTTAATCGCCGTCTTCCCGGCTGTCTCGGCATCAGACCAGATCGCATCGGTTATGCTCAGCGGCGCCGTACTTAGCTTCGAGGCTCCGACAAGGGCAGCCGCATCAGCAGCATTCTGCAACTCATTGCGAACGACCATTAGGCGACCGATATCTACCGCCAGAGCGGTAAAACCGATCAATACCACCAATAGCACCGCGGTCATTACCACGACGCTTCCGTGCGCCCTGCTTCGAATCGAGAAACGATCGCGATTCCGCCGTCTGCGCCAGTCTTCCATGTTATCGGTGTCGCCCATGTCTTTCTCCTACACTAGGGCCAGTCGCGCCTTCGACTATTCGAAATCCATTCTCGTTGTCGCCGAAAGCAATATCGGCCCCGTGAGAACGGATAACATCGGACCAAGCAACAGTCCCCCATAGTTGTAATCTACTCTTACGGTCAACATCGGCACGTTGCCGTTATCCGCGTCAAGCCCACGGGTTACGGTCGTAACTACAGTCGGCGCGCCGGAAAATGTGATCAGCCCCGCAGTGTAAGTGGTGACTTTGTCCTCGATCGCGGTATCTGGAACTGGCGGACTCCGCAGGACGACGCCGGCCCGCGCGCCCTCCCTGCTCGCGTTCGTGATCACCGCTTGGTCGTAAAAAGCGACGCCGAATTCAACAATTCCAAACAGGATTAGAAGTAGTAGCGGCAGGACAAGCGCAAATTCGACGGCCGCAATGCCAGCCTGTTTGATTTGGTGGCCAAGAAAACGCATTCGATGGTCCAACATTATCTTTCCTTGGGACTGTGTATCGCTACTCGGCATTCGAAGGAAACTTGTGCAACGCCCGCGTAGCATCGAATGGGACATCCTTCCAAGTTGGCCGTAGACCCGATCCCATCTTACTCGGGCAGATTTTCGCGTCAAGGGAGTGAAACGATTGATCGGCTCGGCGTAAGTAGGACAGCAGGAGAAACTTCCCACGGTTTAGCGCGATATCTCCCATGCGATATCAGTGCTGCGTGATTAGCATGGGTCCATGTCGACCAAGCCCTCAGCGCACACTGCGCTCATTCCTGGCGAAACCCTAATAGGCGTGCTTGTCGTCGATGACCAGCCGGCGGTACGCGATGGCGTCGCACAACTGATTAGCTGTGCGCCACTTACGTTGCGTGAAATCTGCACCGCTGCTTCTGGCACCGAGGCACGGGCCATCGCGAAAAGACTCAAGCCAGAGCTTGTGATCCTCGACGCCGACCTCCACGGCGAGGACGGACTGGCACTCATCGGACAGTTTGGCCAGGCTGCGCTAGTCCTGGTCCTGACCAGCCACGGCGATGCCGCTACTCGGCGATTGGCTAAGAGCCGGGGAGCGGCAGCCTTCGTCGAAAAGCAGCAACCTGCCAGCGAGCTGCTGGCAGCGATCGTCCAGCTCGCCACCACCCAAAAGCATTAGGACAAACCTCCCACTCCAGAGGTAACACCTTCCCTGTTGCTGGCAGTAGGACTCGCGGATGCGGCGGTGAGGTGATCTGCGTAGCTTTCAAGGCATGAGAACCTGGCTTTCACGAGTGCGTGAACTAGTTCGCGATGAGGCGGGCGTTACGGCGATAGAGTATGGGCTGTTGGCTGCGTTGATCGCAGTGGCGATCATTGGTGCGGTCAGCGCAACGGGAACTTCATTGGGTGACGTTTACACGCGCTGGACTGAAGCCGTGATCGGAGCCATCGGCTCCGTCCTTTAGGGGGCCAATCTCAATTGAATGACGCGCGTAGCCGGCCGGCGTCTCAGTAACAGGCCAGCAGGGTATTGATCCAACCCAAGCGGATCGTTACGGAGGCGCAGGACGCGCCGATTGATTTTTCAACCTCAAGGAGTAGACCATGAAAGTTGCACAATTCATTCAGAAGTTCATCCGCGATGAAGAAGGTGTAACCGCTATTGAATATGGCTTGATCGCCGCTCTCATCGCAGTTGTCATCATCGCTGCGGTTAGTCTTGTCGGGGACAAGTTGATCGCCGTCTTCAATGCAATTAGTGACGAGTTAGGCGCCGCCACTACCCGTTGATGATGACGAGCGAGCCCCCGGACCTACCGGTCTGGGGGCTAAGAAAACGAGGTCTTGGCACCTATTCAATGGTCGCTTTCTCGAACGCATACTTAGTCCAAGTCGTCACGCTTTCGTTATTGATGGCGATAGCAGTCGGAACGGACTCGCGCGCACACCGCATTCCGAACCGACTGCTGTTCCTTGGCATCACAATCGCCCTGGGGACAACTTGGGGCTGGCTCGCGAACGGTCACGTTGTTCTCTCCGGCCCCGCCTGGTGGTCCCCACTCGCCGGCCTCGCCGCCGGGTTCGGCATGTTGCTGCCGCTTTACCTCTTTCGCGCCATGGGCGCCGGCGATGTCAAGCTGATGGCGATGGTGGGGGCTTTCATCGGCTTCCCCGCCATCATAACCGCAACTCTTTACACCATGGCCGCGGGCGGCATCCTGGCGTTGCTGTTCATGCTGGGGCGCGGAGTCGCCGCACAAACTATCAGCAACCTTCGCCTGATGCTGACCAGCCTGGCTGTGCGGGTATCAACCGGCCAGGGCGGGAAGCTGGAACCATTGGAAACCACGGCCGCCCGCATGCCCTATGCGCTCGCTATCGCCATTGGTACCGGGGCAGCGTTACTCTGGCCGTTAGCTTAAAATAAATGGGACCGCGATGAGCCTCCTGCCGTTCCCGACCACAAGCGCTGATTCTGCCCTGGCGCAGGACAAAGCCGTTATACCGGCAGCGCCGCAGACGCTCGAAGAAACCGGCCTTTCCAACTCTTTCTTGGTCGAGCTAGTCGCCAAGACCATGTTCCAGCTTGGCCTGACCAAGCTGCTCGAGCTTAGCTCCCAGCTGCGCCTCCCCGGTTCGGTAATCGAGGGCATCTGCCAGTTCATGCGCCGCGAACTGCTGCTTGAAATCATGCGCCGCGGCCAGAACGAGGCCGACATCGAATACGAGTTGACGCAAGCGGGCCGCGCCCGTGCGCTCGAATGGCTGGCGCGCAGTTCCTACGTCGGCGCCGCGCCGGTAACGCTCGAAGCCTACACCGCGCAGGTGGTCAAGCAATCGGTCACCAAGCGCGCGATCGGCATTCAGCAGGTCCGCGAAGCTTTTGCCGACCAGGTCATCCCCGGGCAGCTTCTCGACCAGCTCGGCACCGCGGTCAATTCCGGCCGTCCGATGCTGCTCTACGGACCGGCCGGATCGGGCAAGACCTATCTCGCGGAACTGCTCCATCGCCTGGTCAGCGGCACCATCGCCATCCCCTACGCCGTCTACGTCCACGGCGAGGTGATCAGGCTCTTCGACGAGCAGTACCACACGCCGGTGGCCGGCCCGACGGCGCCGCAAGCGGCGCTCGACAACCGTTCCCGCACCGATGCGCGCTGGGTCCTGTGCGAGCGCCCGTGCGTGGTCGCCGGCGGCGAACTCACCCTCGAGATGCTCGACCTCAGTTTCGACGGCCGCGCCGGCTACTACGAGGCGCCGCCGCATTTCAAGGCGAACAACGGGCTGTTCGTCGTCGACGATCTCGGTCGCCAGGTAATCACGCCCCGCGCCCTGATGAACCGCTGGGTGGTGCCGATGGATCGCCGCCATGACCACCTGATGCTGCGCAATGGCGGCAAGTTCACCATTCCCTTCGACATGGTGCTGGTTTTCGCCTCCAACCTGCGACCCGCCCAGCTTGAAGACCCCGCTTTCCTGCGCCGACTCGGCCACAAGATCTCGGTCGGCGCGGTCTCTACCGACGAGTACGCCCTTATATTTACCCGCGCCTGCGCGACCGAGGGCATCGAACCGGATCAGGATGCCTTCCGCCGCCTGCTGCGGGACTACCATGGTCGCCACGGCCGGCCGCTGCTGGCCTGCTATCCGCGCGACCTGCTCCACCTGATTGCAAGCCGCGCCCGCTTCATGGGGGTGCCGGCCGAACTTTCCCCCGAGCTGCTCGACTGGGCCTGGCAAACGTATTTCGGCAACGAGGCGCTGATCGAAGCAGTGCCTGAACCTGGGAGTCCGACATGAGATCTCGCGGCATCTTGATGCTGTTAATCGCGGTAATCGCCGGCCTTGCTGCCGTCTTCCTGGGGGCGCGCTGGATGCAGAGCCAGAGCGATACCGAGGGGCGGATCGCGGTGGCCAATGTGGAAATCGAGATCGGCGGCAAGATCAGCCCGGAGATGGTGCGCATGGCGGCGTGGCCTGCGACCAGCGTCCCGGCGGGCGCCTTCAAGGAGCCCGACAAGCTGGTCGGCCGGGTCGTGCTGGTTTCGATGCAGCGCAATGAACCGATCACCGAAGCCCGCCTGGCGCCGGTCGGCACCAAGGGCGGACTTTCGGCGCTGGTGCCGGAAGGCAAGCGCGCGATGACGGTGCGCGTCAACGACGTTATCGGGGTGGCCGGATTCGCGCTCCCCGGAACCTTCGTCGATGTGATGGTCAACACCCAGGCGGAGGGGGCCAAACAGGCCGGCCAGGACAATACGATCTCCAAGATCGTACTCGAGCGCATATTGGTGATGGCGGTCGCCCAGGAAGCGGATCGCGACACCACCAAGCCCAAGGTGGTCACTGCCGTGACGCTCGAAGTCACGCCCGAGGAGGCCGAACTGCTCGACCTGGCCCGCAGCGTCGGCACGCTCTCGCTGGTGCTGCGCAACCAAACGGATCCGAAGAGCGCCGACACCGCTGGAGCAACCAAGGTCGAACTGCTGGGCTTGAAAGCCAAGGTTGAAGAAGCGAAAAAGCCCGTCGCGCCGGTTGCCAAGAAGCGCACGACCAGGCGTGCTACCAAGCCGGTCACCGTGATCGCGCCACCCCCCGCTCCGCCACCCGCACCGCGCGGTCCGTGCGTCGAAGTCATCCGCGGTCTCGATCGGGTGACCGAATGTTTCTGATCGACCGAACTCTGTCTAGGCGAACGCAGCCTTCCATCAGGAGATCAGCCATGCCCTGGCTCTCAAACACAAAGATCACCACCCGCCTGGCACTGGCAGCACTACTGTCGGTATCCATCGGCGCAGCCGCAGCGGCCGCCAAGCCGGCAGCGCCGCGCACTCAAGTTGCGGCCCAGCCTGCGCTGACCATGACCAAGCTCGCCGTGAGCCAGTGCTCGCGCGTCGACATCGCTCCGGTGGTCCATATCTCGGTCGGGAAGTCGACCGTGATGCGGCCGGCATCAGCTGTGACCCGCATCGTGCTCGGCAACCCGGAGAATGCCCGCGCCGCACGCCCGGAAGAAACGCAGGAGAAGAAGAAGGACGAGAACGTCAAGACGCCCAAGGTCGATTTCCGCCCGGGCGTCGCCGAACTCGACGTGCTGTTGCTCTCGCCCAATGAAATCTACCTGCTCGGCAAGACCGTCGGCTCGACCAACATCGTGATCATGGACGCCAGCGGCGTCTGCACCGCGTTTGACGTGGTGGTCGGCATGGATACTACCGCGCTGCTTTCCCTGCTCGGCCAGTTGCTGCCCGGCGAGAAGGACATCCGGGTGACGCCGGCGTTCGACTCGATCGTGCTCTCGGGCGTGGTCTCTGACAGTGAAGCGCTGACCCGTGCCACCGACCTGACCAACGTCTTCGTGGGCGGTGGCAGCGCGGCGGGCAACCGCCGGATCGTCAACATGCTCGAGGTTGCAGCCCCGCAACAGGTGATGCTCGAGGTGAAGGTCGCCGAGGTTTCCAAGGCGTTGATCGACAAATTGGGGGTGCATATATTCGGCAGCCGAACCAATGGCAGCTGGACCTACAACCTGCTCGCCGACTTCCTGAGCGGAGGCAGCGCGGCGGTTGGCGCGGCGTCGCGCTCAGCGGGCGGCTCCACCTTCACGCTCGACGCACAGAAGGACGACGCCCTGATCAACGTCCTTGCCGAGCCGACCATCATGGCCATCAGCGGCCAGACGGGCAGCTTCCTCGCGGGCGGAAAGATCTTCATACCGGTGTCCTCGACCAACAACAACGGGGCACGCGAAACCACGCTGGAAGAGAAGGAATTCGGCGTCTCAGTGAAATTCACGCCCACTGTACTCGGCAACGGCCGCATCAATCTTAGGGTGCGCAACGAGGTCTCGGAACTGAACCGGGAAGGCATCGGCATCGTGGCTTCCGGGGTCGCGGGAACCGCGATCCTGCCGTCGTTCACCTCGCGCAAGGCCGAGACCACGGTGCAGTTGATGGACGGCCAGAGCTTCGCGATCGGGGGGCTTATAAAGAACAACAGCACGACCAGCATCAAGGCATTCCCTTTCCTGGGTGAATTGCCGGTCATAGGCGCGCTCTTCAGGAGCACCAATTTCCAGACCGACAGGTCGGAACTGGTATTCGTGGTCACCCCGCGTCTGGTCAAGCCGCTGCCGCCTGACTATCGTTTGCCGACCGACGGCTACGTGCCACCGAACCGCCAGGAACTGATGCTCGAAGGCAAGCTCGAGGGCAAATCCGATCAGGGTGCAACCGGGCGCGATCCTGCCGCCATGGGCGGCTTCGACAAGGAGAAGAAATGATGGCTGACCTCAAGCTCATTGTCGCTGCGGTCGCGCTACCGGCGATGCTCAGCGGTTGTGCCCTGGTCGCAAGTGGTTCACCGGATTGGGACGCCAGGTTTGGCGAGAGCAACCGTATCATGCAATCCGAGCAGCTGATCGACCCGCAGGCGCCGACCCGCAACGGCCAGATAGTGCCGGCAACGGATGGTCGCAACGTCCGCGACGCGATGGATCGCCATGGCGAGAGCTATCGCAGCCCGCCGCCCAGCACTGTAACCAACATCAACGTCGGCGGCGGCTGATCAGCGCAGAACTGCCCATGGGAGAAGATGTCAAGATGTACCGCGAGGCGATTGACTGCGCCAACAACGAAGTCTGCCAATGAAAATAACCGTCATCACCCCCGACAACAACAACGCCCAGAGCTGGAGCGAGATATTGCACAGCGAGCCGGCGTTCGAGGTGACAACGATCGATCGTTCGCTGCGCCAGGTGAAACTGGAGCTGCTCGGCAACAATCCCGACATGCTGCTGGTGGAGACGACCTCGCCCGAGGATTTCATCGCGCTCGAATCCTTCGCCAGCGCCCACCCGGAGATCGACTACGTCCTGGTTGGTGCCGACTTGAGCCAGGCATTCCTGTTGCGCGCGATGCGCGCCGGGGTGCGCGAGGTGCTGCCGGCCCCGGCCTCGCCCGAGGTCGTGCTGACAACCCTGCGGCGCCAGTTGCGCAAGCGCTCGGTGAATCCGGGTGCAACCCAGCAGCGCGGCGAGATCCTCGCGGTCCTGTCCTGCAAGGGCGGCAGCGGCGCCACTTTCGTTGCCGCCAACCTTGCCCATCTGCTCACCTTGAATGGTGCGCGCCGGGTGGCGCTGATCGATCTCAACTTGCAGTTTGGCGACGCGGCTTTTTTCGTAACCACCGAGATTCCCACCAGCAACGTCGCTGACGTGGCGCACAACATCGCCCGGCTCGACACCGAGCTGCTGCGCTCCTCGATGACCCACGCGGCCAAGGGGCTCTGGGTGCTGGCCGCGCCCGATGACCCGGCGCAGGTCGCCGATGTCACACCTGATCACGTGCGCCAGATCGTGCGGATGGCGAGCAAGATGTTCGACTACGTGGTAATCGACGTCGGCCGCGCGCTCACCGCGGTGACGCTCCAGGCGCTCGACCTCGCTGACCGGGTCTATCCGGTGTTGCAGCTCACCCTGCCCTTTATCCGCGACGCCAAGCGCCTTAGCGGCGTCTTCCGCTCGCTCGACTATGGCCCGCAAAAGATCCACTGGCTGGTCAACCGCTACGAGAAGAGCAGCCAGTTCACGATCGACGACCTCAAGAAAGCCTTGGCGATCGATCATGTGCTGACCCTGCCCAACCATTACGAGGCGGTGGCGGCTTCGGTCAACCAGGGCGTCCCGGTGCAAGTCATCGCGCCGCGCAGCACTATTGCTCATGCCCTGCGTGAGCTGGCCAAGGAAATCGCACCCGCCCCTGCCGGCGCAGGGCGCGGCTGGTTGCGCCGCGTGTTTGGGAGCAAGCAACCAACAGTCAAGGGATTGTCATGAGCCTACGCGAGCGTCTTGGCGGCACCAAGCCCGGCAATGCCACACCAACTGCCGATGCTGAGCCAATGGTGCAGCCGCCGCTACCGGCCCTGGCCGCCACCCGTGCCTACCAGGAAACCAAGGCCCACATTCACCGCGTGCTCCTCGGGCGGCTCGATCTCGAGGCGATGGAAAAGCTCTCGCAAGAGAGCCTCAAGGAAGAATTGCGCCAGATGGTCGAGCGCCTGCTCCTTGAAGAAAACCTGGTGCTCAACGCCACCGAGCGGCGCAACCTGGTGCGCGACATCCAGTTCGAGATGCTCGGCTACGGGCCGCTCGAGACCCTGCTGCTCGACCCCACGGTTTCGGACATCCTCGTCAACACCTACAACAAGGTCTACATCGAGCGCCACGGCGTGCTCGAGGCCACCGACGTGACCTTTGCCGACGACGATCACCTGATGAAGATCATCGACAAGATCGTCTCCCGGATCGGCCGGCGCGTCGACGAGTCGAGCCCCATGGTCGATGCCCGTCTTCCCGATGGCTCGCGGGTCAACGTCATCATCCCGCCGCTGGCGATCGACGGGCCGATCCTGTCGATCAGGCGCTTCGCGCGGGTGCCGCTGCGGCTCGAGAACCTGATCGCCTACCACTCGCTCTCCGACGAAATGGCGCAGTTCATCGGGGCTCTCTCGAAAGCCAAGATCAATATCCTGATCTCGGGCGGCACCGGCTCGGGCAAGACCACGCTGCTCAACATCCTGAGCGGCTACATCCCGGTGAACGAACGCATCGTCACCATCGAGGACGCCGCCGAGCTGCAACTGCAGCAGCCCCACGTGGTGCGCCTCGAGACCCGTCCACCCAACATCGAGGGCCGCGGCGAGGTGGCACAGCGGGCGCTGGTGCGGAACGCTTTACGCATGCGCCCCGACCGGATCATCCTCGGCGAGGTCCGCGGCGCCGAAGCGCTCGACATGCTCCAGGCCATGAACACCGGCCACGAGGGTTCGATGACCACGGTGCACGCCAACACCCCGCGCGATGCGCTCGCGAGGCTGGAGAGCATGATCGCGATGGCCGGCGTCGATCTGCCGCCCAAGGCCGGGCGCACCCAGATCGCCTCGGCGATCAGCATCGTCATACAGACCAGCCGCCTGATCGATGGTTCGCGCAAGATCGTCAGCGTCCAGGAACTGACCGGCATGGAAGGCGATACCGTGACCATGCAGGAAATCTTCAGCTTCCGCCAGACCGGGGTCGACGCCAAGGGCGCGGTCGAGGGCTATTTTTCCGCCACCGGCGTGCGGCCACGCTGTTGGGAGGTTCTGGTGGCCCGCGGCATCGGCCTGCCGCAGACACTCTTCGCGCCGCTCAAGCGCTAGGAACGGGGAACTGCCATGGACATGGGATTTGCGCTCTTCGCGGTAGTGACCTTCCTGGCGGTGGTGCTGGCGCTCGAAGGCTTCTACAACCTCTGGGCCTCGACCCGCAGCCCCGAGGCCCGACGGATCAGCGAGCGGCTCGCCGCTCTTTCCGGCGAAACGATAACTACCGCAAGCATCGAGCGCTCCCGCGAGCAGGCCAGGATGCCGCGGCTCAATGCACTGCTCTGCCTGCTGACCACCGGCCAGCGCATGGAGCACTACGTGCGCGCTTCGGCGCTCGCCGTCTCGCCGGTCGAGCTGATCCTGTTGACGCTCGCCCTCGCGGCGTTCGGCTTCTTCCTGCCGCCCTTGCTGGGATATCCGCAGATTTTCGGACTGGTGCTGGGACTGGTGCTGGCGCTCATGCCCTGGCTGTGGGTCAGTTCCAAGCGGCGCCAGCGCATCGAGAAGCTCGAGCGCCAGTTTCCCGAGGCGCTCGACCTGATGGGCCGGGCGATGCGCGCCGGCCACGCCTTTCCTTCAGCGGTGAAGATGGTCGGCGACGAGATGCCCGAGCCGCTCGGACGCGACTTTCGCATCCTGTTCGACGAGATGAACTACGGGGTGCCGACTAACCAGGCGCTGATGAACCTGGCTGAGCGCGTGCCGCTGGCCGACGTCAGCTACTTCGCGGTGGCGGTGATGATCCAGCGCGAAGCCGGTGGCAACCTCGCCGAACTGCTCGACAAGATCGCCACCATCGTCCGCGCCCGCCTGACGTTGCTCGGCGAGGTTCGCACCCTGTCGGCCGAGGGCAAGCTCTCGGCGATCATCCTCACTGCCCTGCCGTTCTGCCTGGTGCTCGTGATCAACCTGGTCAATCCGAAATTCATGAGCGTGCTCTGGACCGATGCCGCCGGCCCGCTCATCATCGGCGCCACCCTGCTGCTGATGGTCCTGGGCATGCTCTGGATGCGCAGCATCATCCGGATCAGAGTCTGAGGAGGATGCCACGATGACCACCTTCCAGATCGGTTTCCTCGCCCTGATCTTCATCGCGGTGCTCGCCGGCTACTACGGCATCTACAACCTGGTGCGCCCCGAGGCTGCCCGCCAGCGCCTGGTGGAACTCGAGGAAAAGGACTTTGGCGCCGCCAGCCCGCCGCTGCCCAGCCGCTTTCTGGAATGGGTGGCCCGCGCCACCCGCCCGGTCAGCCGGCTCTCGATGCCCGGACAGGGCTTCGAGAGATCGCGCATCCGGCTGCGGTTCGTTCACGCCGGCATCCGCAACCCCAGCGCCCCGGCCGCCTTCTTCGGCGTCAAGACCATCCTGACGCTCGGCTTGCCGATGCTTGGCTTCGCGCTGCTCTCGGTCGGGAATACCCAGCTCAAGGGCAACAACCTGCTGCTGGCGCTGCTCGCCCTGGCGGCTCTGGGTTACTACCTGCCCAACATGGTGCTCGCGCGCCTGGTGATGATCCGCCAGCGCGAGATCTTCGAGACCTTCCCCGACGCTCTCGACCTGATGACGGTGTGCGTCGAGGCCGGGCTGGGTACCGAGTCGGCGATGTTGCGGGTGGCCGAAGACCTCCACTTCAAGAGCCCGGCGCTCGCCGACGAGATGCGCCTCGTCAACCTCGAACTGCGCGCCGGCGCCGATCGCGACCATGCGCTGCGCAACCTGGCGATTCGCACCGGCGTCGAGGAGGTCGACGGCTTCGTCACCATGATCAGCCAGGCCGAGCGCTTCGGCACCAGCATCGCCGCCTCGTTGCGGGTGCATGCCGAG
>JAHYJF010000387.1 GCA_019428955.1 Burkholderiaceae bacterium | reverse complement strand
GGCGGCGGCAATCGCCTCGCGGGTGACATCGCCCGAATTGCCGGTCAGCGCCACGCGGCCCTCTTGCAGGCAATAGACGCGGGCCGAGACCGACAGCGCGCGCGCAATATCCTGCTCGACGATCACGGCGGCCATGCCGCCACCGACGATGCCCGGCAGCGCCTCATAAATTGCCTTGATCACCACCGGCGCAAGGCCAAGGCTGATTTCATCAAGCAACAGCAGGTCCGGATTGGCCATCAGCGCCCGCCCGATCGCCACCATCTGTTGCTGGCCACCCGAAAGTTCGGTTGCGGGCACGCGGCGACGGGCATGCAGGATCGGGAACAACTCATAAATGCGCGCCAGCGACCACGGGCCGGGCCGCCGCATCTGGCCGCCAATGATCAGGTTTTCCTCAACGCTGAGCGAGGGAAACAAAAGCCGCCCCTCGGGCACCAGGGCAATGCCGCGCGCGGCAACCTGATCGGCGCGCAGCCCGCCAATGGCCTCGCCGCGAAACCGGATCGCCCCCGGCGCGTTGCGGATCAGCCCGCAGACCGAGCGCATCAACGTGCTTTTGCCCGCGCCGTTGGCGCCGATGATCGCCACCACCTCGCCGGGCTGAACATTCAGCGAAACGTCGAACAGCGCCTGAAAATCGCCGTAATGCGCATCAAGCCCGCTGATGGCCAGGATCGGCTCAGACATCAGCATCCAGCCCCAGATAGATCTCGCGCACCTCGCGGCTGGCCATGATCGCCTGCGGCGCGCCATCGGCAATCACGCGCCCGAAATTGACCACGATCAGCCGGTCAACCACCGCTAGCAGCGCATGCACCACATGCTCGATCCAGATGATCGAAACGCCGGTTTCGCGCAGGTCGCGAATGGTCTGCACCAGCGAATGGCATTCGCTATCGGTCAGCCCGCCCGCGATTTCATCGAGCAACAACAGCCGGGGCTGCGTGCACAGCGCGCGCGCAAGCTCTAGCCGCTTGCGCTCCAGCAGGGTCAGGGCGCGCGCCAGCACATTGGCCTTTGGCATCAGCCCGCATCGCGCCAGCATATCAAGGCAGAGGGTTTCGGCCCGCGCGCCGCGCGCGCCCGCGCCTTGCGTGGCAGCGACCAGCGCGTTTTCAAACACCGTCATGCCGCCGAAGGGCTGCGGCACCTGAAAGCTGCGCGCCATGCCCACCCGGCAGCGCCGCGCGGCAGGCCAATCGGTAATGTCGTTCCCGGCAAAGGCAATCCGCCCCGATTGCGGCGCCAGCGTGCCGGTGACCAGGTTGAACATCGAGGTCTTGCCCGCGCCGTTCGGGCCGATCACGCCCAGCGCCTCGCCTTCGGCCAGCGACCAGCTTTGCGCATCGGCCACCACCACGGCGCCGTAAGCGCGGCAGACCGCCTTCAGTTTCAGCAATTCGCCCAAGCGCCCCTCCCGGCCTGGCCCGCGCCGCGTTGGGCGCGGGCCGGATGGTGTTACAGCAGCTGAATAGTGCCGGTCAGCGGAATGTCGGGCTGCGCCGAGTTGGCCACGATCTTGAGGTCGAATCTGTCGCCATCGCGCTGCCACTGCCCTGCCACCAGCGGCGTTTTGGTGACGTTTTTCACCGGCCCCGTCGCCCAATTCACCGGGCCGACTATGGTGGTCATATTGGTGGCAGCAATCGCCGCAACGATGGCACCGGCATCTTCAAGGTCGGCGGCGCGGCCGATCACATCGGCCACCACCTCAAACAGCGCATGCTTGAAGCCGATCGGCTGCGTCCACGGCCTGCCGGTTGCCGCACTATAGCCATCGGCCAGCGCCTTTGAGCTTGCCCCGGTCAGCGATGAGGCAAATGGGTGCGACGGCGACCACCAGACCTCTGAGCTAAGCCCGTTGCCGCGCGCCCCGAGGCTTTCTATCCCCGAGGGGAACAGCAGCGCCTTGCCGATGGTCACCACCTTTGGCGCAAAGCCCTGTTGCGCCGCCTGCGCCCAGAAGGTCGCGAAATCGGGCGGGATCATGTTGCCCGTGACAATCTCGCACCCCGCCGCCTTGAACGCCGCGATCTGGTTGGAAAAATCATCCGACAGGGGCTGGTAGCGCCCCGGATCGGTCAGCGCATAGCCCGCCGCGGCCAGCGGCTTGGGCAGGCCAAGCTCGGCGTCGCCCCAGGCATTGCCATCAGCGTCGTTGGGAAAGAGGCCGCCGGCCACCTTCGCCACCCCGGTTTGCCCCCACATGTCAAGGAAGGCGCCGATGACATCCTCTAGCCCCCAGAAGAAGTGGTAGGTGTAGTCAAAGCCCTGCGCCGGGTTGCCGCCACGGCCAAAGAAATAGGGCTGCCACGGACAATCGGTGGTGATGCAGGGCACCTCGTTGATCTCTGCCTGATCGGCAACCGGGTTCACGGTGTCGGGTGTCGAAGCAGCCACGATGATGTCAACCTCGTCGCGCAATATCAGGTCGGCGGCCACCTCAGCGGCCCGGTTGGGGTTCGACTGGCTGTCTTTCGAGAGGATCTCGACCGCCCATGTCTTGCCATTGTTGCTGATGCCGCCCGCATAACGTTCGCTGATCGCTTGCAGAACATGCTCGTCGGCCTCGGCAAACCCCGCAAGCGGGCCGGTGCGCGGGCTGACGTGGCCGATGCGCAAGGTCGGCGTCTGCGCATAGGCACGGGTGCCGCGCAAGATCGCCGGGGCGGCAAGCAGCGCCGCGCTTGCGGTCAGAAAAGACCGGCGGCTGGGGTGCAGGTGTTTCATGTCTTCCTCCCTTGATGGCGCGTTGGCCGAGGCCGCCCGGCTTTGCCGGTGCGGCGGGTCAGTCGTCAAGTATCGCGGGCGTGCGCGTAAGGTGG
>JAHYJF010000025.1 GCA_019428955.1 Burkholderiaceae bacterium | reverse complement strand
CTGCCCGGTCTCGATTCCCTCGCGACCGATTACGCCCCTCAGGCCGTGGTCGGCGAGCGCAAAGCGCAGGATGGTCGAGTTGGCGGTGTCCACCACGAGCAGTTCGTCGGTGAGCGGGTTGACGGCCATCCCCGTCGGCCGGCCCATGCCGCCACTGCGGATCTCTCCGAGCACTTCGCCCTTGTCCCGGGAGAAAACCCGCACCAGCGCCTGCGCCGAGTCGCTAACATAAACCCGGCCGCGCGCATCGTCGATTGTGATGCCGATGGGGGAAACCAAATCCTTCCCCGTTGCCGGCCACAGCTGGTAGCTGCGTTCGGCGCGATCGTAGACGTGGATCTTCCTGGTGTATGCGTCGACCACGTACAGCCGGCCCTGCGCGTCCGCGGTCAACCCATGCGGGTTGACCAACGGCGTTTCCGGCGTGCCCGCCAGGAAGCGGTAAATGCGCTGGAGAACACCCTCTTCGATCCCCATGTCGGCCGGCCGGGACAGCGCGTTCTCGAAGCTGATTCGCGGTACCTCGGGCGGCGACGGCCAGATCCGCGCCACCACGGGCTGCCGCGTGGGCGCCCCGGGGCCGACACAAGCCAGGTTCAGGCCGAGGAGCACGGCCGCGATGCTGACGGCCAGCAAGCGCCGGACGAGGCGGACAGTCTTCATCAAAAAAGCGACCTGCGAACGGTGAAGAAGATGGAATGGCGCTCACGACCCTGGCCGCTAAGCACGTCCTCCTGGCGCAGATAACGGTACGAGGCGTCCATCCGCCACACCGCGTAGGACCACTCCCAAGCGGCCGACAAACCCCGATCAACGGTGTCGATCGAGCCGCCACGGTTGACCCCGTACGCGGCTTCGAACCGCAGCCTGCTGCCACGGCTCAGCAGCCATTGCAGATCCGCGCGCAGGCCATGAAAGCTTTCGCTGGCGTCGACATCCCTCCAGGCCGTGCGCCCGTAGTAGACCGACGCGCCCAGGAACACGCGGTCCGAAGGCTGGAAACGCACGCTTTCCTCCACGCGCCATCGTTTCATCGAGGTCCCCACGCTGCTGCGGGTGTCCTCGTAGAGCAGCCGCGTGTGGCTCCACTTGACCTCCAGATCCGATTCCAGCGTGTGGCCGCTCGACTGCGCCAGCACATCCGGGCGCGTGCCGGCGAGGAACTCCTGCCGGGACTGCCCGTAGCGGTAGTTGATGCGCCAGGCCGACCAGAGGTAGAAGCCCAGCCCGTAGCTGTCGCTGCGAGTTGCGTCGTCAAATGCAGGGTCGGCCAGCCAGGAATAATCGATGCGCACCGTCTGGCCCGGCCCAATCGCGCCAAAGGGGCTGCGGCTGATGCGCAGGCTGCTGCCGATGAGCGCGAGCGTGTAATCGATGCCCTCGACGTAGGTGATGCTGCCGTCGAGGCTGGTGACCCGAACCGACGACAGGTCGACCTGCCGGTTGTCGAGCAGGGTCACTTCGGCATCATTGAGTGCATGCGATTCGCCGATGACCGCCTGATAGGTGCTGCCGAAAGAGCGCTTGGTGACCCGGTAGTCGCTGCCGATGCTGGCGTAGATCATGCCCCCCGGGATACGCCGCTGGTAGCTGAAGCCAAGCTGGCCACCGTAGGAGCTTTGGCCCTGCGAGCCGGTGCTGGCGCTCGCCGACACCGAACTGAGTAGATTCTCGTAGAGAGAATGCGTGAGGCCCGCTCTCAGCGAACTGTTTTCGACGCGCACTCCTTCGGTGCTTTCGCTGCTGTGGATGATGTTGTAGGTGCTGCTCAACCGGTTGGTGTGCTTCCAGTTCAGGCTCTCCGACAGCGAGACGCCAGAGGCACGCTGCAGATCGTTCCTGGACCAGCGGTAGGTCAGGCCGGAGTTCAGCAGCATGCTCTTGTCCGCGGTCAGTTCCCAGCGGTTGCGCAGATTTCCGAAAACGTTCTGCGTGTGCACGGCCGGGCCCACGACAGCGCGCTCCATGGTTATGGCGGAGACGTTGAATTGCGTGTCGTTGGTCTTGGCGTCGTGGCGCATATTGAGCAGCAGCTCGTCGCGGTTCTCGCGGCTGTCGTAGAACCCCGTCTGCTCGCTCTTGCTGTGGCTCAGCGACAGGGTTGTAGGCACCAGCCGGTATTTCAGGCGAAGGGTGGCGCGAAGGCTCTCGCTGACCGACTTCGACGGGCTGGCGAGGCTCGCGGTCAGCACCGAGCGCTGCTGGCGGGCGGTCAAGTCCAGGGTGTACGGTTTGTACGGGAACAGGTTCAGGCCCAGTTCGTAGCCGAGGAAGAAGCTGTGGGAGCCGATTCCCGGCCCGCCGTCCGACGCGTCGCCCGACTGCTGCCACTGGGGCGCGAGCTCGAGCGTGTAGGTGGCCAGCGCCGGATGGTACAACCAGCCGCCGGTTTCGATCTCGAAGCCTTCGCTCAGTTCGTGCGAACTGGTCGCGCGCGTGCCCAGGGAATCGCGCCGGGTTTCGCGGTCGGAGCGATAGCCCAGGTTGAGGCCCAGCCGGGGACGCTCGATATCGGCGTGCCGCCCGCCATATTCGGCGCGCGCCTCGCCTTCCAGCAAGTAAAGGCTCAAGATGACGCAGCCCAGCGCGCTGGCGGAAACGCGGCCGCGGCTGGCCGCACCCGCGCGCGCGGCCCGGCGCTCACCAGCTTTCACGAAGCTCGGCCCTGAGCATGCGGTTGTCCTTGCCGAGGTGGGCGTTGTGGCAGGACACGCAATCCGGACGACCCTGGTGCGTCGTCCGGCTGATCAAACTGGCATCGCTGTGGCACTCGACGCACAGGGCGTTGGACGCCTTCTGCAGCAGGTAGGGCTGCGGCGCGGCGTGGGGGGCGTGGCACATTACGCAGTAGCCCGTGGCCACCGGGCCGTGCACCCACAGGCCCGCAGCCTGGGCCCTGGCCGGGGACTTGCCGGTGTGGCAGCTCGAGCACAGCTCGCCCATGGGCGCGAGCAACTGGCCCGAGACCTGGCCAGCCCCGGCGATGGCATCCTTTGCCGCATCCTGCTTGCCGAAACCCCGAAAGCCGCCGCTGGCCGAGACCTGATGGCAGGAAAAACACAGGTTGGCGGCATAGGGGCCATGCCCGAAGCGGGTGGCCTTGACCACCGAGCCGGGACGGGCGACCGTGCGGGTCTTGGCCTTGGCCACTGGTTCCGGGGTCTTTTCCACCGAGCCCAGGGGCGGCACGCCGGTGAAGAAGAAGGTCAGCACCTGGTGCCGCGCCACCGCACTGCAGCCGCCGACCGCGCCGGCCAGCAGGGCTGCGGCGGCCGCCAGCCGCAACAACCGGCCGACGCCCGGGTGGATGCTCCATCCCGGCCTCCGCCTATTTCTTCTTGCCACCGTCTCCCTTCTTGTCGGCGGGAACGGCGAACACGGGGGTTCTCTCGACCACCGGCAGCGGCGCGCCGATCCAGTGGCCGAACCCGTAGACGTTGAGCTTCTTGTCGCCCAGCAGGTTGCCCACGTAGACCAGGTACTCGACCTTGAAATCCTTGTCGATGAACTGCTGGAAATACTCGACATTCTCATAGTCGATGTGCAGCGACGAGGGCAGGTACATGCTGCCCCGGTGCGGCCCATAGCCGCCGAAGAACAGCAGCAGGTCGGTGGATTCGGGGTCGAAGATCTGCGTGTTCTCGAAGGCCGCGTCGACCGCATACACCAGGCCGCGCTCATCGACGGCAACGCCCTTGGGCCGCGCGAAGCCGCCCAGGGTATCGCCCTGGTAGCCATAGTTCTTGACGTGCTTGCCAGTGGGGTCGAACTTCTGGATCCGGTAGTTGAAGGAATCGTTGACGTAGACATTGCCGGAACGGTCCACCGTGACATGCGTGGGACGGTTGAACTGGAGCTCTTGCGGGCCCGAGTCGCCGATCGTCTGCACGGTCTTGCCGCTGTCGGCGTCGAGCACCACGAGCGCCGACTTGGTGAAGTCAACCACGTAGATGCGCTTGCCGTGCACCGCCACGTCCATCGGCCGCTCGAACTGTTCCTTCTCGCCGTAGGCGCGCACGAACTTGTCCTCCTGGTCGTACACCAGGACCTGCTTGCGCACGGTGTCGGCAACATACTTGGCGCCGTCCGCCGTCACCCACAGGCCCATCGGATCGGCCAGCGCACCCTCGCGTTCGTCCTGGATATAGCTCAAGGACTTCTTGGCCAGGTCGACCACAAGCACCTTCTTGAAGGTGCGGTCCAGCACATAGATCTTGCCCTTCGTCGAGCCGACATCCTGCGGCCGCGCGATCTGCTTGGATCCGCGCCGCTGGCCGATCAGCCAATCCTTGAGCCCGGACGACGAACCCCCGCCGATGTCGCTCTCGGTCGTGATGGAGAGCAGGAACTGCAGTTTCGGCGGCTGCGGCAACGCGGGGAAGAAGGCGGGTCCCGCCTCTTTCTTGTCCGTCGCGGCGCAACCAGCCAGCACAGCGACGGCACACAACATCAACAGGTACTTCTTCACGATGAATGTCCTCGAATCAAATCAGGGAAACGGCCCCGTTGGCGCAGCCCAGGCCCTGAGCCAGGGCCAGCGCCGGGACCGGTGCTGCTACTTCGCTTTCGCTCCGTCCTTTTCCTTCTCCTTGCCTCCCTTGTCGGGCGCCCCGGCTGGCGCCGCTGCCGGCTCCTTCTTCGCGCAGCTCGCCAGCAACTCGTCGGCACCGGCCTCGCGGCCCTGCCTGGGGGTCGTTTTCATGCCGATCGCGACCGGCTGACAGCGATCGTAGGTGACGGGGCCGTGGCAGGCGGTGGTGCAACTGCCGCCGGTTGCGGTCTTCTCGAAGTTCAGCGCCAGCAGCTTGGCGCCGAAACGCATCTCCTGCGTCACCAGTTTCGGCTGGTAGGAACCGTGGGGGGCGTGACAGGCGCCGCACGACCGGCCCTTGTCGCGGTTGACGTGGCGGAAATGCAGGTTCAGGTTGCCGTTGCGGAAATCCGAATCCACCACGGTGCGCGGCTGCTCGAAGGCCGCCTGGTCGTGGCAACCGAAGCACAGGGCGTACGCGTCGGCGCCATACCCCGCGTAGAACGCGTCCGGGTACGAGTTCGCGAGCAACGCGCGCGTCGGCGAAGCGTGGGGCCGGTGGCACTCGGTGCAACGGCCTTGCGCGAAAGGCGCGTGGAGCAGCAGCTTCTTGTCGTCGAACTGCTTCTTGATGGCCGGCAGCGCCCGGCCCTGCGCATTCTTCACCGCAGCGGCATGGCAGTTGAAGCAGAGCTCCGGCGCGGGCTGCCCGAGCAAGGCGGGATGGTCGGTGCCGTGCGGATCGTGGCACTCCAGGCACTTGCCCTGCCCCACCGGGCCGTGCACGACCTTTTGGTCGAGGTTCAGATCGTCGTGGCATCCGACGCACAACGCCGGCGGCGGCTGGCGCAGCAGGCTCGGGTGGTCGGACTGGTGCGGGTCATGGCAGCGCGTGCAACTGCCCGACCTGAAGGGCGAATGGCGGACTTTCCGGGCTTCGGCCAGCTCGTCATGACAGTTCAGGCACACCGGCCCCATCTTGGCCGGCAGCGGCTTGAAGGCGTGCTGGTTCGGCGCCTTGGGCTCGTGGCATCTCACGCACGCCTTGCCGCTGCGCGCCGGATTGTGGACCGTGGCCTTCCGGGCAAAGTCGCCATGACACGAGCCAAGGCACGCGGCGCCCGTGTCGATCGCCGCCGGCGGGGTCGCCCTGGCCGATTGCGCGGATGCATTGCCCAGCAACAGGCTGAGCGCGAACCACAGCCCGACTCCCACCCAACGACCGGCAACATCACTCAAGCTGTCAGACTTCCCTGTCCTGCGCATATGCCCGATCCAGGCCACCACTGAGCGAAGGGCACCACCTGCACATACAGGTCACCCCAACTGCGAACGATTATAGCCAACTGCACCCGCCTCATTTCACTTCACATGGCAGGGCAGGCATATGCCCGAGGCCACGCCGCCTTGGGCGACGGTCTGCGCGGTGCGCAGCAGGCGGGTGCCGGCGACCGGGTCCTGGTCGTGCACGTCGTGGCAGGTCTCGAGCTCGAGGTTGGCGCGGGTGAAGCCGGGCACCTTGAACAGCGGGTTGTAGTCGTCGTCCATGAAACAGCTACCACCCGCGTACCTGTCGAAGGTGTCGATGCCGACCGTGCCGTCATGGCAGCCGAGGCAGAGCTTGGCGGTGCCGTCGGGCTGCGCCGCCTGGCCGTGATCGTGGGGCACGTGGCAGACGCGGCAGATCTCCTTGCGGCCGTTCCACACGGGTCGGTGGCGAAGTCGTGCGGGCTGTTCCTGACGCCCTGGCCGCTGCCGAAGGCCGGCGCCGCCGGCGCCTGCAGCAATCCCAACAGCGAGAGCGCGGGCAAAGTGCCGAGGGCTTTCATGACGTTCCTCTGGTAAAGTCTGCGAGCACGAAGGGGGCTGATCGCTCAGCCCCCTTCGTCTGTTGCGCCCCCCGAGGTGAGGGCGGTTTTTACTTGACGTGGCAGGTCAGGCACAGGCCCGAGGCCACGCCGCCTTGCTCAACCGTCTGCGCCTGGCGCAGCAGGTGCGAGCCAGTGGCGACGCCGCCCGTGCTGCTGTGCACGTCGTGGCAAGTCGAGCATTGCATCTTGCCGTTGTCGAGCGTGGACGCCACTGTCGCGTTGTCCATCCAGGTCGCGGTTGCCGGATCGGTGAAGTTCTTGCCGTCGCCCGCTTGGCCCGCCGGGAATGCGATCGAGATCGGGTGCGTGCCGCGCAGATCGAGTTTATCGCCGTCGAGAAAACCGGGCACCTTGTAGCCCGCGGCGTAGCCGGTGGCCGTGCCGTCAAAAAGAATCGCGCCGCCGGCGTACTTGTCGAAGGTGTCGATCGCCACCGTACCGTCATGGCAAGCCAGGCAGAGCTTGGAGGTGCCATCAGGCTGAGCCGACTGCGCGCCGGTGATGGTCGAACTCCACGCGGTGTCATACATCGTGTAGCTCGCTACGCTCACGCCATGGTTCCACAACAGGCCGTTCAAGTAACGCTGCGACGCGCGAGCGTGATCATGCGGCACGTGGCAGACGCGGCAGATCTCGCCGCGGGCGTTCCATGACTCGTCCACGGCCGTGGGGGTCCCAGAGTTGCCCTTCAAGCCCTTAACACCATCGGTGAAGTCGTGCGCGCTGTTGGTAATCGCGGCCTGCGCCAGCCCGGCCAGACCCACCCCCACAACCATCACACCCAATGCAACCAGTTTTTTCACTTTAATTCTCCCCATCGAAATGTTGGTCTTAAGTTCGCCTATCGGCGCCAGGAGAACTCCGGATTTCCCAACCGGGTGCCCAGGCACGGTGAGGAATAAGCACGTTGCGTGCCAGACCCGGGAGTTCTCGTCTGAGCAATGACTTAGCCGAACTTAATTCTTAACCGGACTGAACGACCGTGCCAGATTGGCACGGTCGATTGTCATGCTGGCATGGGGCCTCGGGCGGCCGCGCCGCGCGGCACGCCGCCGGCCCGCGGTTAGAATCACGGGCTACCGAATCCAACGCAAGGGCGCAAACCGCGATAGTTCGACTCGTGGGGGTGCGCGCGAACCATGAGATACAGCCTCAACCGAATCACGTCCGCTTCTTTCGGCGCCTTCTTCCTGGGCGTTCTGGTGATCGGCAGCGTGTCGGTGTGGCACTCGCAGAAGATGTTGGAAAGAACGCTCGAGATCGCCGAGGAGAGCGCGGAAGTCGACGAGATCAACGAAATACGGCATAAGACGAACATGTTTATCTCCGCATTGCGAATCGGGGTTGCGACAAAAGATCCCGCCGACGCACAGCAGGCGATTGCGCTGGCCGACGAGATCAAAGAGGAAATCGCCACCTATCTGGAACGCAACCATTTCGCGGATGACCCGGATGTGGTTGAGGAAGTGCGCTTGTTGCTCAGTGTGCGCAACGATCTGCACAGCATGCAGCAGGTCGCGCGGCAGGCAAATGCCTCGCCCGCCAGCACCGTGGCCCTGCTGGAGAGGCACACGCGCACGATCGATGCGCGGGTGCGTCACGTCAACGAACTGCACTTCAAGATGATCGGCGAAGAAGTCGCCAGCGTACATGACAGCATGGTGCTGATCCGAAATCTGTACCTAGTCTTTGCGTTGACCGGACTGGCCACGATCTACATCGGCTATCGCGTGCATGCGCGGCGTGTGGTGATCCCTGTGAGGAAGCTGCAGGAAGCCGCCGAACGCGTCGCCAACGGCGATCTCGGCGTGCGCGTGGAAAGCGATTCGGGCACCGAGATCGGCGCGTTGTACCGGGCCTTCAACCGCATGATCGAACAGTTGCAATCGAACGACCGGCAGCGAGCGCGCTTCAACGATATGCTGGAGCAAAAGGTGCGGGAGCGCACCCTGGCGCTGGAGCACTCTCACGAGACGTTGCGGGAGACCCAGGGCGAGTTGCTGCGCGTGGAGCATCTGGCCCTGCTCGGGCAGATTGCGGCCGCCGTGAACCACGAAGTGCGCACGCCGTTAAACTCCCTGTACATGAACGTGCAATTGATCCGGCGCGGACTCGAGCGCAACAGGGCCACGGTTCACACCGAGCGCCGGGTGGCGCAACGCTCCGCCCTGGAGCGCATTGCGCTGGTGGAACGCGAGGTGGTGCGCATCAGCGACATGCTCGAGGAGTTTGTGAACTATGCGCGGCTGCAACCGCCGGTGCTGACCGACCTCGACCCTAACCGGCCGATCCGCCATGTCGCGCAGATGCTGGCGGAACGTGCCGAACGCGCCGGCGTGACGCTGCACCTCGCGCTGGCCGACCCGGCGCCCGCCGTGCGCGGCGACGATGACAAGCTGGTCCAGGTGCTGGTGAACCTGTGCACGAACGCGATCCAGGCGATGCCGGCCGGGGGGGCGTTGAGCGTGGACAGCAGCGTCGAGACCGACGCGTTCACCATCACCGTCGCCGATACGGGTGGCGGCATCCCGGCCGAGAACCTCGACAGGCTATTCAAGCCGTTCTTCACGACCAAGAAGGATGGACTGGGTTTCGGCCTGGCTATCGTGCGGCGCATCATCGAACAACACGGCGGGCGGATCGACGTTCAGAGCCAGCCCGGCGTCGGCACAGTGTTCACGATCCGCTTGCCCCTGGCCGCCGCGGCCTAGACGGAGATCGACATGAGCATATCCCTGTTGATCGTCGACGACGACAAGCTGACCAGAGACACCCTGGCTGACGCCTTCGCAGACGACTACGAGGTTGCGACCGCGAATGACGGCAACGAGGCGTTGGCGATTCTGGCCGCGCAACCGCGTGACATCGTGCTGTCCGACATTACCATGCCGGGGTTGGACGGCCTTGGCCTGCTGGAACGCCTGAACGCGCAGGAAGAACGGCCCGCGGTGATCTTCATCACCGGACTCGCCTCGGTGGATTCGGCGGTGCGCGCCATGAAGCTGGGCGCACACGACTATGTCACCAAACCGGTCAATCTGGAACGACTGGCGCTGCTGATGCAAAAGGCACTTGAAGCGCGCGCACTGCGCAACGAAAACACACGACTCAAGTTCAGCTTGCGCGAGAGCCGGTCGGCGATCCGGATCGTGGGGCGGAGCGCGGCGATGGAGAAGGTGGTGGCGACCGCCACGCGCGTCGCCGGCACCGACGCGAGCGTGCTGATCGAGGGCGAGAGCGGCACCGGCAAGGAACTCGTCGCCAGTCTCATTCATGCCGAAAGTGCGCGCTCGGACGGCCCGCTCATCAAGGTGAACTGCGCCGCCTTCGCCGAAGGGGTGCTCGAGTCGGAGTTGTTCGGACACGAACGCGGCGCCTTCACCGGAGCCTCGGCCACCCGCAAGGGGCGCTTTGAGATGGCCGACCACGGGACGTTGTTCCTTGACGAGATCGGCGACCTGCCGCAATCGGCGCAGGTCAAGCTGCTGCGCTTCCTGCAGGAACGCACCTTCGAGCGCGTGGGCGGAGGAGTCACCTTCAAGGTGGATGTGCGCGTGATCGCGGCCACCCATCGCAACCTCGCGGAAATGATCAAGACCGGTGACTTTCGGGAGGACCTGTACTATCGGCTGCGCGTAGTGCTCATCACCGTGCCGCCGCTGCGCGAGCGCAATGGCGACATCGACGACCTGATCGATCATTTGCTCGAGCACTATCGAATGATCCACGGCCGGCCCGTCGACAGCATGACCATGGAGCTGCGTGAGCTGCTGCGCGCGCACAACTGGCCCGGCAATATCCGCGAACTGATGAACTGCATCGAGAGCCTGGTGGTGATGGCTGGTGGCCCACAGATCGGCGTGGAGGATCTTCCCGAGCACCTGCTGGAGATGTGCGAGAAATCACGCGCCGGGTCGGCGGCGGGCGACCGATTGATGGACGACCTGGAACGCCGGACCATCGTCGAAGTGCTAAAGCGCACGTCGGGCAACAAAGCCGAGGCAGCCCGGATCCTGGGCATCGGCTTGCGCACGCTGTACCGCAAGATCGACAAGTGGGGGCTTTGACCGGCGCTCGTTGCAACGCGGGCAGGCCGGAAACGGGACCGCAGCCGCTGCGCGACCCTAAGCGGATTGCGGGTACCGGACTGCGACGATTTCGATCTCGTCGACTCCGCCGGGGGTGCGCAGGCTGACGCTGTCACCGAGGCGCGCCTTGATCAGCGCCCGCGCGATCGGCGATACCCAGCTGATCCGGCCGCTTGCCGGATCGACCTCATCGACCCCGACTATGGTGTGGGTCTCTTCGTGCTCACCGTTACGCAGCAGGGTGACCGTGGCACCAAAGAACACCTGGTCGCGGTTCTCCTGCAGCGACGGATCGACCACCACCGCGGCGTCGAGCCGGCGGGTCAGGAAGCGGATCCGGCGGTCGATCTCGCGTAGCCGCCGCTTGCCATAGATGTAGTCGGCGTTTTCGGAGCGATCGCCGTTGGCGGCAGCCCAGGTGAGCGTGCGCACCACCTCCGGGCGCTCGACGTCGATCAACGCGAGCAACTCGTCGCGCAGGCGCTGGTAACCGGGCGCGGTGATGTAGTTCTTCAGGCCGCTCGGCAGCGGGGCCGGGCTGGGGACATCGTCCGCATCGTCGTCCTCGCCATCGGCCTCGCGCACAAACGCCTTGTTCATCGCCTCGCCTCAGGTGCCGGCAATCGCCATCTTCCCGATCAGCACCGAACCGCAGCGCTTGTTGCCGCGCTGGATGACATCGGCGCCGACCGCCTCGATCGCGGCGAACATTTCGCGCAGGTTCCCGGCAATGGTGATCTCCTCGACCGGATAGGCGATCACGCCGTTCTCGACCCAGTAGCCGCTCGCTCCGCGCGAGTAGTCGCCGGTCAGGTAATTGACGCCCTGCCCCATCATTTCGGTGACGAACAAACCGGTGCCGAGCGCGCGCAGCATCGCGCTCAGATCGTCACCCGGGCGCGTCCTGCGGCTGGTAAGGGAGAGTCCGTGCGAGCCGCCGGCACTGCCGGTGGACGGCATGCCCAGCTTGCGCCCCGAATAGGTCGAGAGGAAATAGCCGGCCACGGTGCCGGCCTCGACCACCGCGCGCTTGCGGGTCGCCACCCCTTCGGCGTCGAACGGCGCGCTGCCCGGCTCGCCCCGGCGGTGAGGGTCTTCGGTGATGTCGATGTGCGGGGCAAAGACCTGCTGGCCAAGCGAATCGACCAGGAACGAGGCCTTGCGATACAGCGAAGTACCGCTCACCGCCTGCACGAAATGGCCCAGCAGTCCGCAGGCCAAAGGCGACTCGAAGAGCACCGGGGCGCTGCGGGTCGAAATCCGCCGGGCGCCCAGCCGCGCGAGCGCGCGCTGGGCAGCGTAGCGTCCCAACGCTGCCGGGTCTGCCAGGCGCCGCGGGTTGCAGTGCGCCGAGTACCAGTCGTCGCGCTGCATCGAGCGGCCGCGCCGGGCGATCGGCGAACACGCCAGCGAGTGCCGGCTGAACTGGTAGCCGCCCGCGAAACCGAGTGAATTGGCCGAAAAGAAATGGCCGTAGCCGACCGACACCGAGGCGCCGTCGCTGTTGCGCACCAGCGGGCTCACGTCGAATGCCGCGGTCTCGGCCGCGATCGCAATCGCGATCGCGCGCTCGGCGTCGACATCCCAGAGGTGGAACAGGTCCAGATCGGGAATTTCGACCGCCAGGGTGTCAGGATCAGGCAGGCCGGCGCACGGATCCTCGGCGGTATAGCGGGCGATCTCATAGGCGGCCGCGACGGTCTCGCCGAGCGCCCCGAGGTCGAAATCGCTGCTGCTGGCGTGACCGCGCCGGGTGCCGACGTAGACCGTTACACCCATGCCCTTATCGCGGGTCTGCTCAATGGTCTCGACCCGGCGGCGGCGCACGTTGACATCCAACCCGACGTGCTCGGAAACGTCCACCGCGCAAGCGCTCGCGCCGAGGTCCCCGGCGCGACGGATGAGCGCTTCGGCGATCGACTTCAAGCTGTCTGAATCGTATTCGAACATCCCGGCTCCCACAGTGCTGCGAGGTATCATAGCAGCGTGCCAGAAACCAACGACCAGCCGGAAGATCAGGCCGAAAAATACACCCGCGAGAGCAAGTCGCAACGCAAGCGCGACGCGCTCGCGCTGCAGAAGCTGGGCGCGCGGCTGGTGGCTGCCCGCCCCGCCCAGACCGCCGCGCTGCCGCTCGCCGAAGCGCTCCATGACGCCATCGTCATGGCGAGGGGAATTCGCAGCCACGGGGCGCTGCGCCGCCAGCTCCAGCTGATCGGCAAGCTGATGCGCGACGCCGACGCCGACGCCATCAACGCGGCCCTGGACCAGGACACCAGGCACGATAAGGCCGGCGTCGCCCGGATGCACGCCGCCGAGCGCTGGCGCGAACGGCTGCTCGAGGATCCTGACGCTTTGGTCCACTGGCGCGCGCGCTACGGTGAGCAAAGCGGCGCGCGCCTCGAGGAATTGCTGCCGGCGGTGCGCGCCGAACTGGCCCGCGGCGAGCGCGGACGGCGCTACCGTGAGCTCTTCAGGCACCTGCGCACCGTACTGGAAGAACAAACCGACAGCAGCGAGCACCGCGAGAACCAACCATGAGCACCACCATCCGCATCGGCCTGGTATCAATCAGCGACCGGGCCTCCAGTGGCGTCTACAACGACGAGGGCCTGCCGGCACTCGAGGAGTGGCTCAACGCGGCACTCAGCACGCCCTTCGAACTCGAACGCCGGCTGATCCCGGACGAGCGTGCCCGGATCGAGGCAACCCTGGTGGAGCTGGTCGACCAGGACGGTTGCGCCCTGGTCCTGACCACCGGCGGCACCGGACCGGCGCAGCGCGACGTCACTCCCGAGGCGACCCTGGCCGTCGGCGAGCGGGTCATGCCCGGCTTTGGCGAACAGATGCGCCAGGTCAGCCTGCGCTTCGTGCCGACGGCAATACTCTCGCGCCAGGTGGCGGTGATCCGCGGCCGGGCGCTGATCGTCAACCTGCCCGGCCAGCCGCGCGCGATTCGCCAGACCCTCGAAGGCTTGCGCGGTGACGACGGCACGATGGCCGTCACCGGCATCTTTGCCGCCATCCCCTATTGCCTGGACCTGATCGGAGCGCCGCGCATCGAAACGCGCCCCGCGGTCTGCGAAGCGTTCCGGCCCAAGCCCAAGCCATCGGCCCCGCTGGCGAGCTGATCGTCAGCGCCGCGCGGCCGAAATCACCCCTGGCACGGCGCGGACCGCACCGAGCGTCTGCTCGAGCTGCGAGGTATCGGTGATCTCGGCCGTGAACCGCATGCTCGCCAGAAAATCCTTGGTGTGGGTCTTGACCCCGACCACGTTGATCCGGTTGCGGGAAAAGGCATCCGACACGTCGCGCAGCAAACCCTGGCGATCGCTGGCCCGGACCTCGATGTCGACCGGATAGGTCTGGCCGCTCTCGGGGGCGCCGGACTTGCGCTGCGCCCAGGCGGTCTCGATGACGCGCTCGGGGGAACGCTCCTTGAGTTGCACGAAGGTCGGACAATCGGCGCGGTGGATCGAAACCCCGCGACCCCGGGTCACGAAACCGACCACCTCGTCGGGGGGCGCCGGCCGGCAGCATTTGGCCAACTGGGTCAGCAAGGAGTCGATGCCCTCGACCAGTACCCCGTCGCCGGTGTCGCGCCGCCGGGTGCGATGCACCACCCCAAGCGTCTCCGGCTTCGCCGCGGCCGCGGCCTCCGGGGCACTCCCCCCGGCGCGGCTGTCGATCCGCAAGGCCTCCTCGACCGGGCGCGAGCTCAGTTCGTCACGCCCCGCGGCGAGGAACATCTGCGCCGGATCATCGTAGCCGAGTCGGGCGGCGAGCGTCTCGAACCTGATCGCGGTGCGCCCTTCGCGCTGGAGGATGCGCTCGATGCGTTCGCGACCGATGGCGGCGTCGCGTTCGGCCTCCAGGGCATTGAACCACTGCCGAACTTTGGCGCGGGCCCGAGAACTGGCCACGAAGCCGAGCTGCGGGTTGAGCCAGTCGCGCGACGGCCCGTCGCTTCCCGAACCCTCGCGCGCCGAGATCACCTCGACGGTCTGGCCGTTGCGCAGCGCCGTGTTGAGCGGCACCAGCTGCCCGTCCACCCGCGCGCCCCGGCAGCGATGGCCCAAGTCGGTGTGCACGCTGTAGGCAAAATCGATCGGCGTGGCCCCGGTGGGCAGTTCGACCACCCGCGCCTGGGGAGTCAGCACGTAGACGTGCTCGTCCTGGGGCAAGGGCAGATTCTCGGCGGTCCCAATGGCGTGGCCGACCTCGCGCTGCCAGGCGAGCAGCTGGCGCATCCAGGTGACGCGCTCGTCGTGACTCTGCGCTCCGGGCGCCGCGGCCTCGCGACCTTTGCCAGCGCTGGCGCCAGTGGTGCGTTCCTTGTAGCGCCAGTGCGAGGCCACGCCGTACTCGGCGAACTGATGCATCTCGCGGGTTCGGATCTGGATCTCGAGCGGCTTGCCGTCCTCGGCGATCACCCCGGTGTGCAGCGAGCGATAGCCGTTGGGCTTGGGCCGCGAGATGTAGTCGTCGTATTCCTCGGGGTTGGGCTGCCAGATTTCGTGCACCACTCCCAGCGCGGCGTAGCAGTCGTCGACCCGATCGACGATCACCCGCAATGCCCGCAGGTCACGCAGGTCGGCAAAAGCGAGGCGGCGCGAGCGCATCTTGGCGTGGATGCTGTAGATATGCTTGGGCCGGCCGCTCAGTTCGGCCTTCATGCCGGCGTGCTCCAGCGCCAAACGCAAGCGTTCCAGCGCCCGGGCCACAAACTGCTCGCGCTCCTCGCGCTTTTCCTCGAGCTGGGCCGAGAGCGTCCGGTAGGCCTCGGGGTTGACGAACATGAACGCCAGGTCCTCGAGCTCCCACTTGAGCTGCCACAGCCCCAGGCGGTTGGCGAGCGGGGCGAGCACCTCGAGGGTTTCGCGGCAGATCGCCAGGTCGGGCTTGACCCCGGAGGCGACGTGCTCGCGCAGCGTCTGGAGCCGCACCGCCAGCCGGATCAGCACCACCCGGATATCGACCGTCATCGCCAGCAGCATGCGGCGCAGCGCCTCGATCTCCTCCGGCCCCAGCCCCCCGGCGGCGCCGTCGGCACGGCGGTGGATTTCGCGCAGCTTGCGCAGCCGGCGCATCCCGTCGACCAGCAGCGCCACTTCGGCGCCAAATTCGCGCTCCACGTCGCGAATCGGAATCTTCTCGGGTGATCCGAACAGCGCCGCGACCGCCCGCGCCGGCTCGTCGACACCCAGCCCATCGAGAATCCCGATGGTGCCCTGGGCGTGCTTGAGCACCGCCCGCCCCTTGGCCAGGGCGGCCGGATTGCCGGCGCTGGCGTCCTCGGACAGCAACCGTCCCCGCGCGAACTCCAGGGCGCGCGCCACCAGCCCGGCAGCCTGTGCCTGGGGCTCGTCAGCTTGCGCCCCGCCGGCCGGCGGGGCTCCGGGCCTACTCTTGGCGCCGGAGCCGCCAGGCCGGCTTCGGGCGCCGTGCTTGGTGGGTTGTTTATTGCTCATCTGGTCTCACCGCCAATTATAGGGACTGACTGGCTGGCCGCCCCCCCCCGTCAGCGGGCTGCGGCAAACCACAGCTTTGGGGGCGGTCAATGCAGCTATGATCGGTGCGATGTTCCAGAGATTGATTCGCCGGCGCGGCAGTGCCCCAGACCCCGACGCCTGGCGCTCGGTAGCCGCGGGTTTCGAGTTTCTCGACCATCTCGGCGCGGCCGAACTAGATCGCTTGCGCACCATGTGCGGGCAATTCCTGGCGCGCAAGCAGATTTCGGGGGCAGCCGGGTTCGAGCCCGATGAGACGGTGCGCCTGTCGATCGCGATCCAGGCGTGCCTGCCGATCCTGCATCTCGACCTGGCCGCCTATGACGGCTTCGTCGAGATCGTGGTCTACCCCGCCCGTTTCCTCGTGCCGCGCGAGCAGGTCGACGAAGCCGGGGTGGTCCACCAATCAGTCGAAGCGCTCTCGGGCGAAGCGATGGACGGCGGCCCCGTGGTCCTGTCCTGGGAAGACACCGCTGCCGAGGGGCTGGACGCCGGGATGAGCGTCGTGATTCACGAATTTGTCCACAAGCTCGACCTGCTCGACGGCCTGGCCGACGGCATTCCGCCGCTGCCGCGCGCTCGCCGCGGGCGCTGGCGCGAGGTGCTGGAACGCAGCTACCAGTGGTTCGGCGCCGAGCTCGACGAGGTGGAGTCGCTGATCCCGGACACCGTCGACCCCGAATCGCCGGCCGCCGATCACTGGTACCGGCAACTGCCGCTCGACCCTTACGCGGCCACCGACCACGCTGAATTCTTCGCGGTGGCCGCCGAGACCTTCTTCCTGGAGCCGGCAATTCTGGCCGACGCCCTGCCGGAGTTCTACCGGGAACTGGCGCTGTTCTTCCGCCAGAACCCGCTGGGGGGCGCAAAAGGGCCCTGACCTCACCCTAAAGTAGGAATGGTCTGACTGGAAAACACCCCAGCGTCCTACTGGTCAACCCTCCCGCTATGGGTATACTCAAAGGCTCCTATCTTGTCGCCTTGGTGGAGTGGAACACAGCGCCAGCTGACCGACGATTCGCCATCACATGTGATTTTGTTCATCGCGGTCAGGGCCGGCGCGTTCTAAGCTGACCCCAAACCCGCGTTGCCGCGGGCAAGGAAATCGATGATTCGGTTGTTCAACCACTATTTCTCGCTGCGCGTGCTGGTGCTGACGCTGGTCGAGGCGTTGGTGCTGTTCCAGTCGCTGGTGGTCGGCTTCGAGATCTGGACCATCGGCAAGGCGCTGCCCGCGCCGATTACCCAGGCGGTGCTGTTTGCGCTGATCATGCTGTTGATGATGACCGCGCTCGGCCTCTACGATGCCTACGACGAGTCGTTCCGGGTCACGCTGCAGCGCATCATCGTCGCCTACGGGCTGACTCTGATCACGATCAGCGTGATCTTCTACGTCTTCTCCCAGACCTACGTCGAGCGCGGCGTCTTCGCCGTGGCCTCGGTATTCGCGCTGGCCGGCGAGATCCTGGTGCGGCTGTTCTTCTTCCGGGTCACCGCCGCCGGATTGCCACGGCGCCGGGTGCTGGTGCTCGGCAACGGCGTCGAGGCCGAGCAGGTCATCCGCTTCCTCAACGAGGGGGCGCGCGGGCGCACCATCCAGTACGCCGGGCTTTACCCGGTGGTGGCGGAGAGGGACGCCAACGGCAAGGCCCGAACCATCAACCACGACCACCTCTTGCGCACCATCCGCGACCTCAACGTCGGCGAGATCGTGATCGCGGTGCGCGAGCAACGCGGCGGCGTGTTGCCACTGCGCCAGTTGCTCGACGCCAAGTTGCGCGGCATCCAGGTGATCGACCTGGCCACGTTCTACGAGCGCGAACTCGGCATGCTCTATATCGACCACATCAAGGCCAGCTGGCTGATCTTCGGCGAAGGATTTTCGCAGGGGCTGCTGCGCGACGTGGTCAAGCGGGTCTTCGACCTGTTCTTCGGGCTGCTGCTGCTGGTCATCTCGCTGCCGGTCCAGTTGCTGGCGGTGCTGGCGATCATCATCGACAGCGGATTGCCGATCCTCTACCGCCAGGAGCGCGTTGGACAGGGCGGACGCACCTTCACGATCGTCAAGTTCCGCACCATGGTCGATGACGCCGAAAAAGACGGCACGCCGTGCTGGGCGCAGCAGGGCGATGCGCGGATCACGCGGGCCGGACGCTTCCTGCGCTTGACGCGGATCGACGAACTGCCGCAACTGTTCAACGTGCTGCGCGGCGACATGAGCTTCGTCGGGCCACGCCCGGAGCGGCCGTTCTTTGTGCGCCACCTGCTCGAGGACATCCCGTTCTACGACCTGCGACACAGCGTCAAGCCCGGCATCACCGGCTGGTCCCAGGTTCGCTACCCCTACGGGGCTTCGGTCGGCGATTCGATGCAGAAGCTCCAGTACGACCTCTACTACGTGAAGAACCACTCCCTGTTCCTTGATCTGCTGATCCTCGTCGACACCGTCCAGGTCGTTTTGCTCGGCAAGGGCGCGCGCTGAACGGCCCAATGAATCTCCAGTTGATCGCGGTTGCCGGCTTCGCGCTCGCGGCGCTGGCCTATTTGGCGCTGGCCGCGCTCTTGGCGCTGCGCCGCAGCGGCACCGCACCGGGCCGACTGCTGACGGTGGCGGTCGCGCTCCAGGCCGGCTGGGCGGCGGCAGTGGCGGCGGCGCTCGCCGGCTTGCTGACGGCGTTTGCGCTCGACTGCGCCGAGGCGCTGCGCAGCTTCTCCTGGATCGCCTTCATCGCGGTGCTGCCGCGGGTCGCCACCAGTGGCATAAACCCGGAGCGCAAAGTCGAGCGCAGCACCATCATGACCATCGCGCTGGCCGCGGTGCTGGCGCTGTTGACCGCCGGCGCCGGGGTCTTCCAGCTTGGACCGACAGTGCGCTTCGGCACCGGAACACTGCTCGCCGTGCTCGGCCTGGTGGTGCTGGAACAGGTCTATCGCAGCGCCGACGCCGCGGGGCGCTGGGCGCTCAAATTCCTGGCGATCGGCCTCACGGCGATGTTCGGCTTCGACCTGGTCATGTATAGCAACGCCCTGCTCTTTGCCGCGCTCGACCCCGACTGGTTCGTGGCGCGGGGCTACGCCAACGCCCTGGTGGCGCCGCTGGTGGCAGTGGCCGCGGTGCGCAATCGCAAGTGGAAACTCGACATCTCGGTCTCGCGCCACGTGGTGTTTCACTCGGCGGCGCTGGTGGCGGTCGGCTGCTACCTGCTGACCATGTCGCTGGGCGGCTACTGGCTGCGCTACGTCGGTGGCGAGTGGGGCCAGATCGCCGCGACCCTGCTGATCTTCGCCGCCCTGCTGGCCTTGCTGGTGATAGTGGTGTCGGGGCGCGCCCGGGCCCACCTGCGGGTGCTGGTGGCCAAGCACTTCTTCAACTACCGCTACGACTATCGCGAGCGCTGGCTGGCGCTGACCCGCTCGCTGGCCGGCAGCAACGGCCACCCCGGCAGGAATGGAGTGCCGCGCAACGGTGGCGAAAGTACCGACCTGGTCGCTCGCGCCATAGCCGGGTTGGGCGAACTGGTCGAGAGTCCGGGCGGCGCCATCTGGCTGCGCGAAGGCGCCAGCTACCGGTACGCCGGCGGCCGCAACCACAAGGGTTCGCAGGCCAGCCTGGCGCTCGGCGACCCGCTGGTCGCATACCTGCAGCGCACCGGCTGGGTGCTCGACTTGCGCGAGTTCGCCAGCGACCCCGGGGGCTACGAGGGGCTGGAGCTGCCGGCGGAGCTTGCCGCCGATCCCCAGGCCTGGCTGATCGTGCCGCTGGCGCTCGAAGACGAACTGCTCGGCTTCGTGCTGCTGCAACGTTCGCTCGCGCCGGTGGTGATCGACTGGGAAGTGCGCGACGTGCTCAAGGCCGCGGGGGCGCAGGTCTGCAGCTACCTGGGGCTGCGCCGGGCCATCGAGCGGCTCGTCGAGGCACAACAGTTCGAGACCTTCAACCGGATGTCGGCCTTCGTGGTCCACGACCTCAAGAACCTGGTCACGCAGCTGGGTCTGATCACCCGCAACGCCGAGCGCCACAAGGACAACCCCGAATTCCAGGCCGACATGCTGGCCACCGTTGAAAACGTCCGTGAACGCATGCAGGCCCTGCTGCTGCAGTTGCGCGACGGCACCAGGCCGTTCGAGAAGCCGGTTCCGATCCGGCTGGTGCCGCTGCTCGAGCAGGTCATCACCTCGAAGCACGGCATGCAGCCGGTTCCCGAACTGGAACTCGCGGGCGATCTCACCGAAGTGGCGGTGATCGGCCACCAGCAGCGGCTGGTGCGCGCGCTGGGGCATTTGCTGCAAAACGCGCTCGAAGCCACCCCGGGCGAGGGCCGCGTGGTGCTGCGGGCGGCGCTCGAAAACGGCACAGTTGTGATCGAAGTCCGCGACAATGGCTGCGGGATGAGCGAGGATTTCATCCGTAACCAGCTATTCAGGGCGTTCGAATCGACCAAGGAACAAGGCATGGGAATCGGCACCTTTGAGAGCCGCGAGTACATCCGCGAACTCGGCGGTGCACTCGAAGTCAGCAGCCGGGAGGGGATCGGCACGACCTTCGTCGTCCGCTTGCCGCAGGTTGGCAGTGGCGAGGCAGCGGAGTAAGGCCATGCCCAAGAACTCCGCCACCCAGGCCATGCCGACGCTACTGATCGTCGAGGACGATGCCGGTTTGCAGAAGCAGATGCGCTGGGCGTTCGACGGCTACCAGGTGGTGGTCGCGGGCGAGCGCGACAGCGCGGTCGCGGCCCTGCGCCGCCACGAGCCGCTGGTGGTCACGCTCGATCTGGGGCTGCCCCCTGATCCGGACAACACCACCGAAGGGTTCCGGATCCTCGAGGATATCCTCGAGCTCGCGCCGCTGACCAAGGTCATCGTGCTCACCGGCCAGAGCGACCACGCCAACGCGCTGCGCGCGGTGCGCATGGGCGCCTACGATTTCTTCGCCAAGCCCTTCGACCAGGACGTGCTGGGACTGATCGTCGCGCGCGCCTTCCGGCTGGCCAATATCGAGGCCGAGAACCGCCGATTGAGCGCCGAGCGCGCCGAGCCGCTGGCCGGACTGATCACCAATGACCCCGGCATGCAGGCCCTGTGCCGCCAGGTGGAGCGCCTCGCCCCGACCAGCGCAACGGTGCTGCTCACCGGCGACAGCGGCACCGGCAAGGAAGTGCTGGCGCGCGCGCTGCACCAGCTCTCGCCGCGCGCCACCAGCCGCTTCGTCGCGATCAACTGCGCGGCGATTCCCGAAAACCTGCTCGAATCAGAACTCTTCGGCCACGAGAAAGGCGCCTTCACTGGGGCCATCAAGCAGACCCACGGCAAGATCGAAATTGCCAACGGCGGCACGCTGTTTCTCGATGAGATCGGCGACCTGCCGATGGCGCTGCAGGCCAAGCTGCTGCGCTTTCTGCAGGAGCGGGTTATCGAACGCATCGGCGGGCGCACCGAGATCGCTATCGACGTGCGGGTGGTCTGCGCCACCCACCGCAACCTGAGCGAACGCATCGCCGAAGGGACATTTCGCGAGGACCTGTTCTATCGCTTGAGCGAGATGGTCCT
>JAHYJF010000386.1 GCA_019428955.1 Burkholderiaceae bacterium | reverse complement strand
TTGGTCCCGTTGCCGCGCGGCTCGCCACGCTGGGTCGGGTTACGACCCGCTGCGGAGCGCCCCTCGGTACCCGTCACGCGGCCACCACGGTCCCAGGCATCGCCGGTGACGCTGCGCTCACGGCCTTCGCCGGTAATGCGCTCCGGCGCCGGCTCGGAAGCGGCCGCCACCTTGGGGGCCGCCGCTTCGCTGCCATCGCGATAACGGAATTCCGGCGTGCCGGACACCAGGCCGGTGGCACGTGCCAGCGAGCCGGTGATGCGGCCGCTGCCGCCGAAGGCGCTGCCGGTGATGCGCTGCGTCTCGCTGCCCTGCGCCGTGCGGGCAGGCGAAGCCACCGAGAAGTCACCCGCCTGACGCTTGCCTGGCGCATCCAGCGCATTGCCGGATATGTCTGGGCTGTGCGCCACGCCTTCCGGACTGCGGGCACGGTGGTGCATTGCCATCGGCGGGCGACCGCAGGCGCTGGCCTGCTGAACGTCACCCATGTAAGGCGACCCGCTCACGGTCTGGCACTCGCCCCGCGCATTGCCGGTCAACCGGGCATCCGGCCCGGGTTGAATACCGGTCAGTTCGGCGTTGCGACCGAGACGCGCACGGTTGATCGCTTCGGCGGCCACCCGGGTCGCACAGAAATCGGCGTACTGGTCGGCACCGATATACGCCGTGCCCGTCACCGGCTTGCAGGCGCCATATTCGTCGCCCGTCACGCTGGACGAACGCCCTACCTGGGTGCCCGACACGTCCTGGCCCTTGAGCGTGCGCGACACGCCGACCTTGGCGGGCGGCTGGAAAGGCTCCGCACGGCAAAAGGACGAAAACTCCTCGGCGCTGAGGTAATCAGAACCAGTCACACGCTTGCATGCGCCCTGCTCAGCGCCAGAGATTTTCGATGAGCGACCCAGTTGGGTGCCGCTCACCGCTCCGCCAGCGCTCGTGTGACTGGTCTCCACCTTTTTTGGCGCGTCTCCCGACTTGCTGCGCAAGCTGGTGGTATCGGTATAGGCGCTGCCCGTGATCGCGCGATTCGCGCCGTGCTCGCCGCCCGTCACATCGACCTCGCGCGTGAGATCGCTGCCGCTGATCGGGTTCCGTCTGGCCGTCATGCCGAAACCGGATTTTTCCGGATGCGGTTCGGGCGACGTGCCGCAGAACTCGCCCGCCTGTTCGGCAGCGAGATACTCGGTTCCGGTCACGCGCTTGCAGGTGCCGGTCTCGTCGCCGGTGACCTTGCCGCTGCGGCCGACTTCGGTACCCGTCACGCGGCCGCCGCGGCTGGTGCTGCTGGCGCCCACCTTGGCCGGCGACGGCGTCGGCACCGTCCTGCAAAACTGGCTGAACTGTTCGGTGCCGATGTATTCGGTACCGGTAATGGCGCGGCAACTGCCGGATTCGTTGCCCGTCACACTCGCGGTGCGCTCGATCTGGTTGCCGCTCACCGGGGTGCCGGCCAGCGTGGTGCCGAATTCGACCTTGGGCGGCTCCGCAGGCACCCGGCCGCAGGGACGGCAAGGCGCTGCGTCGCCGCGCCCTTTCGAGGCCCGGTCGATACGGCGTTGTTGCGCAGCCGAGATCGGCTCCAGGGCCAACGCCGGGCGTGCATATTCAACGCGGGTCTCAGCCGGTTCACCAGGCTGGCAGCCACACGCGCGAACTTCCGGAGTTGCCACGCGGGGAGCCGGCGTGGTTGCCAGCGCAGGCGAGGCCTGCTCGTCTCGTGCGGCAAGGCGAGCATGGCTGGCGCTTGCAGGGGCGATGCTACCTGCCAGGCCTTTTTTCCCATACAGGGAACGTGCCTGACGGCGGGCGATCGCAGCCTCACTGCCGGTCAGGCGCTTTTCTTGGGTGCTTGTCATCGCTTGGCTCATGGATACTTTCCTCATGCTTCAGCTGTTAATCGTTAAATCGGGCAGCCTCTGATCCGGCCGTGTGATGAAATATACGGAGCAATATTCATAATTAAAAATGAATAATTTTTATTGTTATCATTTACCATCATGAATGCATAAAGCCACGACTAGAGAAGGGGATCAGCCATGAATGTGACGTTTCGCCAGCTCAAATTGCTGGAAGCCGTAGCGCGCAACTCCAGCTTTACGCGTGCGTCAGAGGAAATGCATCTGACTCAGCCCGCGGTATCAACGCAGATCAAGCAGCTTGAGCAGGAAGTGGGCATGCCGCTCTTCGAGCAGATGGGCAAGAAGATTTATCTGACCGAAGCGGGCAAAGAGGTGTACGCCTTCAGTCGCACCATCGCGCAGCAGTTCCGCGACATCGAGTCGGTGCTGGACGACATGAAGGGGGTCAAGCGCGGCACGCTGTCTCTGACGGTCACAAGCACCGGCAAGTACTTCGCGCCCTATCTTCTGGCGGAGTTCATCAAGCACCACCCGGGCACACAGGTGCACCTCGAAATCAGCAACCGCGAGGAACTGGTGGGGCAACTGCAGGACAATATTCCTGACATGGCCATCATGGGTACGCCGCCGGACAACATCGAACTGACCGCGCAGGCCTTTATGCAGAACCCCCTGGTCATCATTGCGCGAGCGGATCACCCGCTGGCGCAGATGAACCGCATCCCCCTCAGTCAGCTGGCGGACGAGAATTTCATCCTGCGCGAGCGCGGCTCGGGAACGCGCAATGCCGTGGAACGCTTCTTCAGCGAACGCAGCATCAAGCTCAACACCTCGATGGAAATGAGCCGCAACGAAGCGATCAAGCACGCCGTGATGGCCGGCCTTGGGCTGGGCATCGTGTCCCTGCACACGCTGGAATTCGAACTGGCGCTCAACCGCATCGCCATCCTCAGCGTGGAAGGCTTCCCGAT
>JAHYJF010000385.1 GCA_019428955.1 Burkholderiaceae bacterium | reverse complement strand
GGTGACCCAGGTCGAGACGACCTTCTACATCATTGGTACCGTGGCCGGACCACATCCCTATCCGATGATGGTGCGTGATTTTCAGTCGGTGATCGGCAAGGAATGCATCGAGCAGATGCCATTGATGGCCGGGCGCCAGCCCGACGTGGTGGTGGCCTGCGTCGGCGGCGGCTCGAACGCGATGGGCATCTTCCATCCCTATATCGACGACCAGTCGGTCGCGTTGGTCGGGGTCGAGGCCGCCGGCGAGGGGATCGCGACCGGTCGGCACGCGGCATCGCTCACCGCCGGTACCCCGGGCGTGCTCCATGGCAATCGCACCTATCTGCTCCAGGATCAGGACGGCCAGATCATCGAGACCCACTCGGTTTCGGCCGGGCTGGACTACCCCGGCGTCGGTCCCGAGCACGCCTGGCTCAAGGACAGTGGCCGGGCACGCTACGAGACCATCGACGACGATCAGGCCCTGGCGGCGTTCCACACCTGCTGCCGGATCGAAGGGATCATTCCGGCGCTCGAGTCGAGTCACGCGCTGGCCTATGCCACGCAGTTGGCGCCCAAGCTGGCGGCCGATCGGGTGATACTGGTGAATCTTTCGGGGCGCGGCGACAAGGACATGCATACGGTGGCGCAGCGCGCCGGACTGGAGTTCTGAATGAGAACAGTGCTGTCTTGCCAGGGAGAAGAGCGTTGAGCGCGCGGATGCGGGAGACGTTCGAGCGCCTGCGCGCCGCCAAGCAGGTGGCCTTGATCCCGTTCGTCACCGCCGGTTATCCGGAGCGGGCCACGACCGTGGCGCTGATGCACGAGCTCGCCGCCTGTGGCGCCGATGTGATCGAGCTGGGGGTGCCATTTTCGGACCCGATGGCCGACGGACCGGTAATCCAGCGTGCCAGCGAACAAGCCTTGCGCAATGGCATCGGCATGGCCGACGTGCTCGCTTTCGTGCGCGCCTTCCGCAGCACCGACAGCGCGACCCCGGTGGTGCTGATGGGCTACGCCAACCCGATCGAACGCATGGGCACGGAGGCGTTTCTGGCGGCGGCCTCGGCGGCCGGCGTCGACGGTGTGCTGGTGGTGGATTACCCGCCCGAGGAATCGGCCGACTTCGCCGCGGCCGCGCGCGAGTGCGGGATCGATCCGATCTACCTGTTGGCCCCGACCTCGGAGGAGGAGCGCATCGATGCCGTGGCCAGGTTGGCCAGCGGCTATGTCTATTACGTGTCGTTGCGCGGCGTGACCGGTGCCGGTCATCTCGATACTGCCGACGTGATCGCGCATCTGGCCCGCATCAAGTCCAGGATTGCGCTGCCGGTAGGGGTAGGATTCGGTATTCGCGACGGCGCTACCGCGCGCGCACTGGGCGAGCATGCCGATGCGGTAGTGATCGGGTCGCGGCTGATCGAACTTATCGACGACGGCGATCCCGCGCAGGGCATCGCCCGTGCCGCCAGCTTCATCGCTGCAATCAGGCACTCGCTCGACCAAGGCTGAGGACGAAATATGAGCTGGCTGGAAAAACTGCTGCCGCCGCGGATCAAGCGTTCCAGTTCGGGCGGCAAACGGGTCCCCGAGGGGGTCTGGGTCAAGTGCCGCGCCTGCGACGCGGCGCTGTACACGGCCGACCTCGTCGCCAACCTCAATGTCTGTCCGAAATGCTCGCACCACATGCGCATCGATGCGCGGCTGCGAATCGACACCCTGCTTGACCAGGAAGGGCGTTACGAAATTGGCCAGGAAGTCCTGCCGCTCGATGTCCTGAAGTTTCGTGACAGTCGCAAGTATTCCGACCGGCTGCAGGAGGCGATCGAGCAGACCGGTGAAACCGACGCGCTGGTCGTGGTGGGCGGCACGATCCGTTCGCTGCCGCTGGTCGTGGCGGCCTTCGAATTCGATTTCATGGGCGGCTCGATGGGCTCGGTAGTGGGAGAGCGCTTTGCCCGCGGCGTGCAGGCCGCGATCGAGCAGCGGGTGGCTTTCGTCAGCGTCGCTGCCTCGGGTGGAGCGCGGATGCAGGAAGGAATGCTCTCGCTCTTGCAGATGGCCAAGACTACCGCGATGCTCAGGAAGCTCTCTGAAGCCCACTTGCCCTACATCTCGGTGCTGACCGATCCCACCATGGGCGGGGTATCGGCGAGCTTCGCCTTCATCGGCGACGTGGTGATCGCCGAGCCCAAGGCCCTGATCGGCTTTGCCGGGCCGCGGGTGATCGAGCAGACGGTGCGCGAGAAGCTTCCCGAAGGGTTCCAGCGCGCCGAATTCCTGATCGAGAAGGGCGCGGTGGACATGATCGTCGATCGGCGCAATCTTCGCGACGAGATCGCCCAGTTGCTCGCATTGCTGCACAAGCAGCCCATCGACACGCTTTCCTGATTTAGGACCTGGCTCCCGAGCGCGTGGTGGCGAGCAGCACCAGTCAGGTCGGCACCGCGCTGCCCCCCGGCGCGTCGCTCGGCCGATGGCTGACTTACATCGAGCACCTGCACGACCGGCCGATCGAACTTGGCCTCGAACGGGTGGCCCTGGTCGCGCGGCGGCTCGACCTGCACTTGACGAGCCCGGTGATCACGGTGGGCGGAACCAACGGCAAGGGTTCGACCTGTGCGTTCCTGGAGGCCATGCTGGCGGCCGCCGGTTATCGCGTCGCCAACTACACTTCGCCGCATCTGGTGCGCTTCAACGAGCGCGCGCGGCTCGGCGGTGCGGCGCTCAGCGATGAATTGCTGGTGGCGCAGCTGGAGCGGGTGGAGGCTGCCCGCGGCGAGGTTTCGCTGACCTATTTCGAATTCACCACCCTGGCGATCCTGGCGCTGTTCCAGCAGGAAGGCCCCGACGTGGTGATCCTTGAGGTGGGGCTGGGAGGA
>JAHYJF010000024.1 GCA_019428955.1 Burkholderiaceae bacterium | reverse complement strand
GTTGGCCGGACTCGAAAAGCAGCATGCGCAGTACCAGGCAGCCGTCGACGCCCTGGCCGATCCGTTGCGCACCAGGCTGGTACTGGTTGCTCGTGCCCAGGGCTCGACCTTGCGCGAGGCGGCCCGCACCCATCGGGAACTCGCGGCCATCGGCCTGTCTCGCCAATTCCTGGTGGTGAACGGGGTGCTGCCCGCCGGCGAGGCGGCGCTCGACCCATTGGCGGCGGCGGTCGTCGCGAGCGAACAGGCGGCGCTCGCGGCCATGCCTGAAGTCCTGAAAGCCCTGCCGCGCGATGAGCTCGCGCTCAAGGCCTTTGATCTGGTCGGACTGGATTCACTGCGACTCCTGTTCAGCGCCGACTCCGCCGTCGCGGCAGACCATGTCGAGCTGCCGGCCATGCTCGATCTGCCGGACCTGTCCGGACTGATCGACGAGATCGCGGCCGATGGACACGGCCTGGTGATGCTGATGGGCAAGGGCGGGGTCGGCAAGACCACGATCGCGGCCGCGGTCGCGAGCGAACTGGTCGCTCGCGGCCTGCCGGTGCATCTCACGACCTCCGACCCGGCGGGTGACTTGACCCAGGCAATGGAGGGCTCACCCGAGCGCCTCACGGTGAGCCGGATCGACCCCCAGGCGGTAACCGAACGCTACCGCGAGCACGTGCTTGCCACCAAGGGCGCCAAGCTCGATGCCGCGGGCCGGGCCTTGCTGGAGGAAGACCTGCGTTCGCCCTGCACCGAGGAAATCGCGGTGTTCCAGGCGTTCTCGCGGGTCATCCGCGAGGCCGGCCGGAAGTTCGTGGTCATGGATACCGCGCCCACCGGGCACACCCTGTTGCTGCTCGATGCCACCGGGGCGTACCACCGTGACATCGTGCGCCAAATGAGTGAAACCGGAGTGCATTTCACTACCCCGATGATGCAGTTGCAGGATCCCAGGCAGACCAAGGTGCTGATCGTGACCCTGGCCGAGACCACGCCAGTGCTGGAGGCCGCCGACCTGCAGGATGATCTGCGCCGCGCCGGCATCGAGCCCTGGGCGTGGGTGATCAACAACTGCATCGCGGCCAGCGATCCACGTTCGCCGCTGCTGCGCCGGCGCGCGCGCAACGAGCTGCCTCAGATCGAGGCGGTGGCCACGGGCCACGCCCGGCGCTACGCCGTGGTGCCCGTGCACAAGGAGGTAATGTCCGGCGTCGGGCGCCTGCTCCAGGCCTGAGGCGAGGAGGGCGACGCGAGGCATGCACTAGTCGCGGCCAATGCGTAAGATGTCGCCATCCGCGCTCGTTCGCAAGGCAGGCAAATGTCGAAAAATTCCGCTCCTGATTTCTGGCGCCGTGCCGGCCAGCACCTCGTTCGCTACGGCGGCAACTTCGAGCCCCTGATCATCGAGCGCGCGCAGGGCAGCTTCGTCTACGATGCCGACGGCCGCGCGATCCTCGACTTCACCTCCGGCCAGATGAGCGCGGTGCTGGGTCACTGCCATCCCGAGATCGCCGCCGTGGTCAGCGCTTCGGTGCGCGAGCTCGACCACCTCTTCAGCGGCATGCTCTCGCGCCCCGTGGTCGATCTCGCCACCCGGCTGGCGGGCCTAACGCCGGGGGTGCTCGAGCGCTGTCTGCTGCTCACCACCGGCGCCGAGTCCAACGAAGCGGCGCTGCGCATGGCCAAGCTGGTCACCGGGGGCCACGAGGTGGTGGGCTTCACCCAGTCGTGGCACGGCATGACCAACGCCGCGGCGTCGGCCACATATAGCGCCGGGCGCCGGGGCTACGGCCCGGCGGCGCCTGGCTCGTTTGCGATCCCGGCCCCTAACGCCTACCGGCCGCGTTTCACGCGCGACGGCCAACTCGACTGGCAGACTGAACTCGATGACGGCTTCGAGCAGATCGACCGGCAGTCGACCGGCGCCCTGGCGGCTTTCATCGCCGAGCCGATCCTCTCGAGCGGCGGCATCATCGAATTGCCGCTCGGTTACATGGCAGCGCTCAAGCACAAGTGCGAGGAGCGCGGCATGTTGCTGATTCTCGACGAGGCGCAGACTGGCGTCGGGCGCACCGGCACGATGTTCGCGTGCCAGCGCGACGGCGTCGCCCCGGACATCATGACGCTTTCCAAGACGCTCGGAGCCGGGCTGCCGCTGGCGGCGATGGTGACCACCGCCGCGATCGAGGAGCGGGCGCACGAACTCGGCTACCTCTTCTACACCACCCACGTCTCGGACCCGCTGCCGGCGGCGGTTGGCCTCAAGGTGCTCGAAGTGGTCGAGCGCGACGGCCTGGTCGAGCGTGCCGGCGTTGCCGGGGCGCGGCTGATGGCCGGGCTGCGCGAACTGCAGGCGCGCCACGAATGCATCGGCGACGTCCGCGGCCGCGGCCTGCTGCTCGGACTCGAAGTCGTTGAGGATCGCCAGACCAAGCAGCCCGCGTTCGCGCTCGGCGAGGCGATCACCCAGGAGTGCATGAAGCTCGGGCTGAGCATGAACATCGTCAAGCTGTCGGCGATGGGCGGGGTGTTCCGGATCGCGCCGCCGCTGACCGTCAGCGACGCCGAGATCGACCTCGGGCTGGAACTGCTCGGCAAGGCGATTGCCACGGGAGTGGCGAGGCGCAAGTGAGCGCGCCGATGGCGCGGCTACTTCTTCCCGTCCAGTAGCGACTTGAGGTCGGCGAACGGCGAGTGGGTTGCGCTCGGACCCTGCGCGCTAATGGTGCTGCCGCCCGCCTGGGCCTCCAGCTGGCGCTGGTGTTCATTGTCATGGCAATAGAGGCACAACAGTTCCCAGTTGCTGCCGTCGCTCGGGTTGTTGTCGTGGTTGTGGTCGCGGTGATGAACCGTCAGCTCGCGGATGTTGGTGGTCGTGAACTCGCGGGTGCAGCGCCCGCAGATCCACGGGTAGATTTTCAGCGCCCGTTCGCGGTAGCCCTGGCTGCGGGTGTCGGAAGCGCGGCGCGCGTCGGCAACGATACGGTCGAGCTTGCTGGAGTCGGCTGGTTTCATGGTGTCATTTCACTTCGCGGGCGACCCGGTCGAGAAAGCGGTAGAGGCTGTCGTGGTGAGCATACGCGACATTGAACCGGAACCAGGGCGTCGGCGCGAGGTCGGGGCGCAACAGGTAGCCCGGTGCAAGGATGATTCCTTCCCTGGTCGCCTTCTGGGCGATCACCTTGGGGTCGAGCGGGCGCTCGAAACCGGCCCATACGAACATCCCCCCGGCCGGGCGATGGAAGAGCCGCAGCCCGGTGGCTTCGAGCCGGTCGCAGACGTTGTCCTGGGCGGCCGCCAGGCGCTCGCGCAGTCGCGTCAGGTGCCCGCGATGATGGCCCTCGACCAGGATCGCGTGCACCACCTGTTCCATGGTCTCGGAAGTGGTCAGCGAGGACGCCATCTTGAGACGCACGATGCGCTCGGCGAGTTCCACCGGGCAGGCGAGGAACCCGACCCGCAGGCTCGGCGAGATGGTCTTGGAAAAGCTCGAGATGTAGATCACGCGGCGCAACTGATCGAGCGAGGCCATGGCCTGAGCCGGCTTGACCAGCAGGTCGGCGAAGATCTCGTCCTCGATGACGTAGAAATCGTGTTGCTCGGCGAGCCGCAGGATGCGGTAGCTGACTGCCGGCGTCGCGGTCGTGCCGGTCGGGTTCTGGAGCGTGGTGGTGGTGATGAAGGCCTTTGGCCGGTGCCTGGTGATCAGGGTTTCGAGCGCGTCGACGTCGGGTCCTTCCTGGGTGCGTGGTACTCCGACCAACTGCAGTCCGAGGTCCTGCAGCGCGGGGAACATGTTGCCGTAGCCGGGGTCGTCAACCAGGACCGTGTCACCCGCGGCCAGCAGGCTGCGCGCCACCAGGTCGAGCGCCTGGCTGGCGCCGTGGGTGAGGATGACCTGGTGCTCATCGGCGTCGATTCCGTGTCCGCCGAGCAGCGCCACGATCTGCTTGCGCAACGGCAGGTAGCCATGGGGGTTGCCGTAGCTCGAGAAGGCGGCGCCGGCCTTGCGCGCGATCGAGCCCAGGGCGTGCTTGATGCCGTCGGCGAACAGGGCTTCGCCCGGCAACCAGCCGCAACCAACCGGCAACAAGGTAGAGTTCTCCTGGAATACCCGGTGCAGCAGCCAGCCTGAGTCGACCGAGGCGTCGGTAATCGCCAAGCCGCGCGCCGATGCCTTGCGCCCCGAGCGCGTTGGCACGAAGAAGCCGCTGGCGCGCCGCGCCTCGAGCAGGCCCTCGGCCACCAGGCGGTTGTAGGCGTTGGTCACGGTCAACAGGCTGACCTTGCAGATCCGGGCCATCTCGCGAATCGAAGGCAGCCTTGTTCCCTGCCGTAGCCGGCCGCTGTCGATCATGGCGACCAGGGAAGCGTGAATCTGGGCGACCAGGGGAGTGCTGCTCTCGTGGTCTACGGTAATCATCGTTCGCGCCGTCTGGAGTCGTCTTCAACGGCTCGATAGTATATATACAGTTGCGGCGCTGCAGGGGCCCCGAACGATACCGTCGGTGATCCGAGTCTTCGCCCCTATGACCTGCTGGCACCTGCCGAGTCAGCACGCCAACTCGACTGTCACACTCTGAGGATATAGACAGTTGTGGCGACTTTCAAGCAACTGTCTATATCCAAAAGGCCGTTCCCGGATCAAACTGCGGGCATCCGGTCAGCCGCCGTGCGGGCAACGCTCGCGCCGGCAAGCCGCCAGGACAACGCACAGTTCAGGAGAACATCATGGCAAAGGAACGGGCAGAGCAGTCGCAGGCAGCGCAATCGCAGACAGCGAAGTCAAAAGTAACCAAGCTCAAGGTAGTCAAGCCGAAGGCAGCCCAGTCGGCCAGCGCCGAGGCCGCCTTTCTGGAAGCCCACTGGATGCCGTTCACGGCCAATCGCGAGTTCAAGAAGAACCCGCGGATGATTGCCGGCGCCCAGGGCTGCTACTACAGCGACATCGAAGGCCGGAAAATTTTTGACGGCCTCTCGGGGCTGTGGTGCTGCGGGCTGGGCCACGGACGCAAGGAAATCGCCGAGGCGATCGGGAAACAGGCCGCGAGCCTGGACTATTCGCCCGGTTTCCAGTTCGGACACCGGCTCTCGTTCGAGCTCGCCAACCGGATCAAGGAACTGACGCCCGCCGGGCTCGACTACGTCTTCTTCACCTCGTCGGGCTCCGAGGCCGCCGACACCGCGCTCAAGATGGCGCGCGCCTACTGGCGGACCAAGGGGCACGGCTCCAAGACCATGCTGATCGGCCGTGAGAAGGGTTACCACGGGGTCAACTTCGGCGGCATCTCGGTGGGCGGTATCGTCGGCAACCGCAAGCTGTTCGGGCAGGGCGTTTCGGCCGATCACCTGCCGCATACGCTGCGCGTTACCGCAGCCTTCACCAAGGGTATGCCCGCGACCGGCGCCGAGCTCGCCGACGAGCTGCTCAACCTGATCGCCCTGCACGACGCCTCGAACATCGCCGCGGTGATCGTCGAGCCGTTCGCCGGTTCGGCCGGGGTGCTGGTTCCGCCCAAGGGCTACCTCCAGCGCCTGCGCGAGATCTGCACCGCCAACAACATCCTGCTGATCTTCGACGAAGTCATCACCGGTTTCGGCCGCACCGGCTATAACACCGGCGCGGAGGCGTTCGGCGTGGTACCGGACATCATGAACGTCGCCAAGCAGGTTTCAAACGGTTCGCAGCCGATCGGCGCGGTCATCGCCACCAAGGAGATCTACCAGACCTTCATGGCGGCCGGGGGCCCGGAGTACATGGTCGAGTTCCCGCACGGTTATACTTACTCGGCCCATCCGGTGGCTTGCGCGGCCGGGGTCGCAGCCTTGGACCTGCTGGTCAAGGAATCCGCGGTCGAGCGGGTCAGGTCGATGGCGCCCAAGTTCCAGAAGACGGTGCATTCGCTCAAGGGCAGCAAGTACGTGGCCGACATTCGCAACTTCGGGCTGGCCGCCGGACTGACGATCGCTTCGTATCCCGGCGAGCCCGCGCGCCGTCCGTACGAGATCGCGATGAAATGCTGGGAGAAGGGCTTCTACGTTCGCTACGGCGGCGACACCATCCAGCTGGCGCCCCCGTTTATCGCCACCGAAAAGGAAATCGACCTGCTGATCAATGCACTTGGGGATTCGATCAATGAACTCGCCTGAGCTCGCCGCAGCTGCCGATACCATCGGCCACCTCATCGCCGGGCAGCAGCAACTGGCCGGCGGCCGGACGCAGGAGGTGTTCAATCCTGCCACCGGCGGCGTCGGCAGGCGCGTCGAGCTGGCCTCCAAGGCCACCGTCGAGATGGCGATAGCGGCCGCGGCTGCGGCCTATCCGGCCTGGCGTGCCACGCCACCGGCCAAGCGCGCGCGGATCATTATGAAGTTCAAGGAACTGCTCGAGCACAACTCCGAGCAGATCTGCGAACTGATCACGCTCGAGCACGGCAAGGTCCTGTCGGATTCGCTCGGGGAACTGCAGCGCGGCATCGAGAATGTCGAATACGCCTGCTACGCACCCGAACTGCTCAAGGGCGAGCACAGCCGCAACGTCGGCCCGGGCATCGACTCCTGGAGCGAGTTCCAGCCCCTTGGGGTCTGCGCCGGCATCACGCCGTTCAATTTCCCGGCCATGGTGCCGCTGTGGATGTGGCCGATGGCGGTGGTGTGCGGCAACACTTTCGTGCTCAAGCCCTCCGAGCGCGATCCCTCTTCAGCGATGTTCATCGCCCAGCTCGCCCAGCAGGCGGGATTGCCCAAGGGCGTGCTCAATGTCGTCAACGGCGACAAGGAAGCGGTCGACACACTGCTTACCGATCCCCGGGTCCAGGCGGTCAGCTTCGTCGGCTCAACCCCGATCGCCGAATACATCTACGCTACCGGCACCAGCAACGCCAAACGGGTGCAGGCGCTCGGCGGCGCCAAGAACCACGCCATCGTGATGCCCGATGCCGACATCGCCAACGCGGTGCAGGCCCTGATGGGCGCCGCCTACGGCTCGTGCGGCGAGCGCTGCATGGCGATTCCGCTGGTGGTCGCGATCGGCGATGAAACCGCCGCTGCGATCGTCGCCGGGCTCAAGGCCGAGATCGCCAAGATCAAGGTCGGGCCCGGTACCCAGGCCGGCTGCGACATGGGTCCGCTGATCAGCGGACCGCATCTGCGCAAGGTGATCGGCTACGTCGAATCGGGCGTCAGGGAAGGCGCCGATCTGGTGGTCGACGGGCGCGGGATCAGCATCAGCAAGCACGAGGGCGGCTTCTATCTCGGCCCGTGCCTGTTCGACAACGTCAAGCCAGGGATGGAGATCTATCGCGACGAAATCTTCGGTCCGGTGCTCGGCGTGGTGCGGGTCAAGACCCTCGACGAGGGGATGGCGCTGATCGATGAGCACGAGTATGGCAACGGCACTTGCATCTTCACCCGCGATGGCGAGGCGGCGCGCTATTTCAGCGACCACATCAACGTCGGCATGGTGGGGGTCAATGTGCCGCTGCCGGTGCCGGTCTCCTACCACTCGTTTGGCGGCTGGAAACGCTCGCTGTTTGGCGACCTGTCGATCTACGGTCCGGACGGCATGCGCTTCTACACGCGCCGCAAGACCATCACCCAGCGTTGGCCCTCGGCGGGAGTTCGCGAGGGCGCGGTGTTCAGCTTCCCCAGCAACCGCTGATTGGCAGCGAGAAAGATAATTCATTCCAGATGCGGCGGAAATCGGTCCGATGCACAACCTGAAAGCATGCGGAGTAGCAAGATGAAAATTGGCGTTCCGAAGGAAATCAAGAACAACGAATTTCGGGTCGGGCTGACCCCGGGCTCGGTGCGGGAACTGGTTCACCATGGCCACCAGGTGGTCGTGGAAACCGGGGCCGGGATGGGCATTTCGTGCAGCGACGAAGACTACGAGCGGGCCGGGGCGACGATCGCCAAGGCGGCCAGCGAGATCTTCGCGGCGGCTGAGATGATCATCAAGGTCAAGGAGCCGCAGCCCGGCGAGTATGCGCAACTGCACTCGGGCCAGCTGCTGTTCACCTACCTGCACCTGGCGCCGGATCCCGAGCAGACGCGCGGCCTGGTCGCTTCAGGCTGCACCGCGATCGCCTACGAGACCATTACCGATCGCTTCGGCGGCTTGCCGCTGCTGGCGCCGATGAGCGAAGTGGCCGGTCGGATGGCAATTCAGGTCGGCGCGGTAGCGTTGCAAAAGGCCAACGGTGGCCGCGGCATACTGCTCGGCGGCGTGCCGGGTGTGCTCCCGGGCAAGGTGGTGGTGCTCGGCGGCGGCGTGGTCGGCTTGAACGCCGCCCGCATGGCGATGGGCCTGGGTGCCGACGTCACGGTCCTCGACAAGTCCGCCAAGCGTCTCGCCTACCTCGACGACGTTTTCGGTCCGCGGCTCAAGACCCTCTACGCCACCAGCGAGGGCACCGAAGAGCAGGTTCTGGCCGCCGACCTGGTGGTCGGTGCGGTGTTGGTACCGGGGGCAGCGGCGCCCAAGCTCATTCGCCGCGAACATCTCGCGCGGATGCAGCCCGGCAGCGTGATCGTCGACGTCGCGATCGACCAGGGCGGTTGCTTTGAAACCTCGCGGGCCACCACGCACGCGGACCCGACCTACATCATCGATGGCGTGGTCCACTACTGCGTTGCCAACATGCCCGGCGCCGTTGCCCGGACCTCGACCTTCGCGCTCAACAACGCCACCCTGCCGTTCGCGCTCGCACTGGCCGAAAAGGGCTGGCGCAAGGCATGCGCAGACGATGCCCATCTCCTGGGCGGGCTGAACGTCCATGCCGGCCAGGTGACTTGCGAGGCGGTGGCCAGGGACCTCGGCTACGAGTACTTCCCGCCGCAGCAGGCGATCGCGGCCTAGTCGCCGGGATTTCTCAGCACCGAGCGCAGGACCATTTCGACGATGACCTTCTCGGCGTCGTCGAAATCCTGCTGCTCGAGCTCCGGCTTGCCGAGGATCAGGCAGATCTGGCTGGCAAAGTCGGCGTAGGCCTGGGTCGCGGCCCATAGCACCACCATCAGGTGGCGGGTGTCCATGGGCCGGCACAGGCCGCGCTCGACCCAGCGCCGGTAGACCTGCTCATCGGCGTGCAGCGCCGGCACCACGCGGCGCTCGATCTCGTCGGCGAAGTGGGGCGCCCCGGCGATCACCTCGCTGGCGAAGACCCTTGAGCCATGCGGATGCTCGCGCGAGAAGCGCAGCTTGCCGGCGATATAGGTCCGCAGCGCAGTCTCTGGATCGTCATCACGGTGGCCCAGCACGTCCATGTAATCCAGCCAGACGTCGAGCACGTTCTGCAGCACGGCGCGGTAGAGCACCACCTTCTTGGGAAAGTAGTAGAGCAGCCCCTGTTTGGAGACCCCGGCCTCGCTTGCGATGGTGTCCAGTGACACCCCGCCGTAGCCGTGCTGGGCAAAAAGGCGCTTGGCGGCCTCCATGATGTCGCCTTCGACTCGCAGGCGGGCTGGCGCCTTAGGTGCTGTTGCGGACGTTTTCATGGGTTCCCGGCGGTCGCTCTCTCAGCCCCGATTCTGCACTGGCAGGTGGCATTTCCACGCCTTTGAATTTATCGGAATACCCTTATTGACCAAGTGGTAAGAGCATGTATAAATCAGCGGATTCCTGGCCGTAAGCCGGCCGGACGCAATAACAAGTTCAGCGCGGGCCGCCGCGGCCCGGATGGGAGACTGCAAATGCAGTGGTTGGTTACAGTGCCTGACGATCGCCGTGCTCGGCTGGCACCGGAGCAATACGCCAGCAATTTCTGCGAAGCCCACGGGCCGCTCGATGCGCGCCGGGCGCAATTGGAAGCAGAGCGCTGCTACTACTGCCACGACGCGCCCTGCACCACGGCCTGTCCCACCGGTATCGACGTGCCGACCTTTATCGGACGGATCGCCGATGGCAATCTCCGCGGCGCCGCTGCCGCCATCCTTTCTGCCAATCCGCTGGGCGGGATGTGCGCGCGGGTGTGCCCGACCGAAGTGCTCTGTGAGCACGCATGCGTGCGCAATACCGGAGAAACCAAACCGGTCGCCATCGGTGAGCTGCAGCGTTTCGCCACCGACCATTTCTTCTCTTCTGGCGGGCAACCGCTCTACTCGCGCGCCGACCCCACCGGCCGCCGAGTTGCGGTGGTCGGCGCCGGCCCGGCGGGGCTGGCGTGTGCCCACCGACTGGCGCTGCTCGGCCATGCGATAACGCTCTTCGACGCCCGCCCGAAGCTCGGCGGCCTCAACGAGTACGGTCTCGCCGCCTACAAGACCACCGGCAATTTCGCCCAGCAGGAAGTCGCGTGGCTGCTGTCGGTCGGCGGGATCGAAGTGCGCACCGGAACCCGGCTTGGCCAGGACCTCTGCCTCGACGAACTGGTGCGTGATTACGACGCCGTGTTTCTCGGCCTCGGCCTGGGCGCGGTCAACTCGATCGGCATACCGGAACCCGAGTTGACCGGACTGGGAGCGGCGGTGGATTTCATCGCCGACCTGCGCCAGGCTGCCGATCTGGGCGCGATCCCGGTGGGCCGCAAGGTGCTGGTGATCGGCGGCGGCATGACCGCGGTCGACGCCGCGGTGCAGGCGCGCAAGCTCGGCGCCGAGGAAGTGACCATCGTCTATCGCCGCGGGCTTCACGACATGCCCGCTTCGGGTCACGAACGCGAGTGGGCGCAGTTGAATGGCGTGCTGATCCGCGAGTGGGCCGCACCGATCAAGGTGCTGGGCGAGAACGGTCGGGTCACCGGGATGCGCTTTGCCCGCACCACCATGGAAGGCGGCAAGCTGGTCACCGGCGACGAGTCTTTCGTGCTCGCGGCCGACATGGTGCTCAAGGCGATCGGCCAGTCGCTCAACCGGGGCGGACTCGAAGGACTTGTCGAACTGCGCCAGGGTCGCATCGTGACCGACGACGAAGGCCGGACCAGTCACCCCGCAATCTGGGCCGGCGGTGATTGCCGCTTTGGCGGGCTCGACCTCACGGTGGAGGCGGTCGAGCACGGCAAGCTGGCGGCGGCCTCGATCGACGCCACGCTCAGGGCCTGAGCGGCCCCGATGTTGCTGCCTCGAACAACGGAACAACAAGCTGACAAGCCCTGTGGAGTGGATGAATGGCTGACCTGAGTTGCGATTTCCTGGGAATCAAGAGCCCCAATCCGTTCTGGCTGGCCTCGGCACCGCCGACCGACAAGGAATACAACGTCGTGCGCGCCTTCGAGGCGGGCTGGGGCGGCGTGGTCTGGAAGACCCTCGGGGAGGGCGACCCGGTGGTCAACGTCAACGGGCCGCGCTACAGCGCGCTCTTGTCGAACGATCGCAAGGTGATCGGTTTCAACAACATCGAGTTGATTTCCGATCGGCCGCTCGCGACCAACCTCGCGGAGATTCGCCGCGTCAAGCGCTCCTGGCCCGACCGGGCGCTGGTCGTGTCGCTGATGGTGCCGTGCAACGAGGAGTCGTGGAAGCGGATCCTGCACATGGTCGAAGACACCGGCTGCGACGGGGTCGAACTCAACTTCGGCTGCCCCCACGGCATGAGCGAGCGGGGCATGGGCGCCGCCGTCGGCCAGGTGCCGGACTACATCGAGATGGTGACCCGCTGGTGCAAGCAGCACACGCGCCTGCCGGTGATCGTCAAGCTCACCCCCAACATCACCGACGTGCGCTTTCCGGCGCGCGCCGCGAAAAGCGGCGGGGCCGACGCGGTTTCGCTGATCAACACCATCAACTCGATCATGGGGGTCAACCTCGAGCGCATGGTCATGCACCCCAGCATCGGCGATCAGGGTTCGCACGGCGGCTATTGCGGCGAGGCGGTCAAGCCGATCGCACTGAACATGGTCGCCGAGATCGCGCGCGACCCGGCCAGCGCCCGATTGCCGATCTCGGGCATCGGCGGCATTACCACCTGGCGCGATGCCGCCGAGTTCATCGCGCTCGGCGCGGGCAACGTCCAGGTCTGCACCGCCGCGATGGTCTACGGCTTCAAGATCGTCGAGAACCTCTGCGACGGGCTGGCCAACTTCATGGACGCCCACGGTTATCGCTCGGTGGCGGAGCTGGTTGGGCGGGCGGTGCCGAGCGTGTCGGACTGGCGCAACCTGAACCTCAATCACATCGGCAAGGCGGTCATCGACCAGGCCTCGTGCATCCAGTGCGGCCGCTGCCATGTGGTCTGCGAGGACACCTCGCACCAGGCGATCACCAGTTCGAAGGACGGCCGGCGGCACTTCGAGATTCTCGAGGAGCACTGCGTCGGCTGCAATCTTTGCGTATCGATCTGTCCGGTGCCAGACTGCGTCAGGATGCGCACCCTGAGTCCGGGGGAAAAAGACCTTCGCACGGGCGCGGTTGTTTCGGCAGAATACGCCAACTGGACGACGCACCCGAACAACCCGATGCGGCAGATCGCCGAGCAGGCGGCCGCCGAAGGGCAGTAGGTTCTTACCGCAGTTGAATAAGGCAACAACTACAAGGCAATAACTAGCTAGACCTTGGAACCGGAAACAGCATCATTTCAATAACCAATGGGGGACGAGATGGGCAATGGAAATCTGGAAGCAAGCGGTGCTGGTGGCCGTAGATTGATCAACGACGATCTGGCTCCGACGACAGCGCAGCAGAGGCACTGGCGCTGGGACGACTACACCGCGCTGTGGATCGGGATGGTGGTCTGCGTCCCGACCTACACCATGGCGAGCAGCATGCTCGACCAGGGCTTCACCTGGCAGATGGCACTCTGGCTGGTGTTCCTCGCGAACTGCATCGTACTGGTCCCGATGATCCTGATCGGCCGTTCGGGCACCACCTACGGCATCCCGTTCCCGGTGCTCGCCCGGGCTTCGTTCGGCGTGATCGGCGCCAACTTGCCGGCGGTGCTGCGCGGCCTGGTTGCCTGTGGCTGGTTTTCGATCAACACCTACTTCGGGGCGCTCGCGCTGCACGGCTTCATCAACATCATCGGCATTCCGCTGGCGGGTCCGGCCGAGGGGCAGTTCATCAGCACCTCGCAATTCGCCTGCTTCATGGCTTTCTGGGTCGTACACCTGTACTTCATCTGGAAAGGCCTGGAGTCGATCCGGATTCTCGAGAAGATTGCCGCGCCGCTGATGATCGTGGCCGCGTTTGCGCTCGTGGTCTGGGCGTTCATGAATGTCTCCCCGTCGCAAATCCTCGACCTGCCGGCGAAAGTTGTCGAAGGCGGACCGAAGACCTGGGCGGCGCTTACCGGCCTGGTCGGCTTCTGGGCCACGCTGGCACTGAACATCCCTGACTTCACCCGTTTCGCGCGCAGCCAGAAGGACCAGATCATCGGGCAGGCGATCGGCCTGCCGGTGCCGATGGTGCTGTTCTCGATGGTCGGCCTGATCGGTTTCTCGGTCTCGCAGATTCTTTATGGCAAGGCGCAACTGTTCCCCGACGGCTTGCTGACGCAGATGGGCTCGTTTGCCTCTGCGGTCGGCCTGCTGGTGATCCTCCTGGCGAACCTCACGACCAACGTCGCCGCCAATCTGGTTTCGCCGTCGTATGACTTTTCGCAACTGGCTCCGGGCAAGATCAGCTTCCGGGGCGGCGGCATCATCGCGGCGGTAATCGGCCTGCTGTTCATGCCCTGGAAACTGCTCGCGACTTCGGGCGGTTACCTGTTCACCTGGCTGGGCGGCTACGGCACGCTGCTGGGCGCGATTGCCGGCATCCTGCTGGTCGACTACTACCTGGTGCGCAAGGGCGAGCTGGTGGTTGCCGACCTGTTCCGCCGGGGCGGCAAGTACGAGTACAGCAACGGCTGGAACATCCACGCGTTGGTCGCGTTCTTCGTCGGCGTAGTGCCGTGCCTGCCGGGCTACCTGGTGGTCTCGGGCGTGCTGCCGGCCGAGGGCGTGCCGCCGGCGCTGGTGAGCCTGTTCGACTTTGGCTGGTTCTTCAGCCTGGCGGTTTCCGGCCTGTACTATTTCATTTTTGCCAAGCGGTAATAGGACGCAAGGGAGATTGAGGATGAGTGCAATTCATGTGCGTGGCGGGACTGTCGTCAACGCTGATCGGCAGTTCACTGCCGACGTGCTGTGTGTCGACGGCCGGATCGTGGCGGTCGGCGAGAATCTGGAGGTGCCGGCTGGCGCCGAAGTAATCGACGCTGGCGGACAGTACGTCATGCCGGGCGGGATCGATCCCCACACGCACATGCAATTGCCGTTCATGGGTACGGTGACCATGGACGACTTCTTCACCGGGACCGCCGCCGGGCTGGCCGGCGGCACCACTTCGATCATCGACTTCTTCATCCCCGGCGCCAAGCAACCGCTGATCGAGGCGTACCGGACCTGGCGCGAATGGGGCGAAAAGTCGGCTGCCGACTGGGGCCTGCACGGCGCCATCACCTGGTGGGACGAGAGCGTGGCCCGCGACATGGGCACGTTGGTCAATGAAGAAGGGGTCAACAGTTTCAAGCTCTTCATGGCCTACAAGAACGCCATCATGGCCGACGACGAGACGCTGATTAACAGCTTCCGCCGGGCCATGGAACTGGGCGCGATGCCCAGTGTCCACGCCGAGAACGGCGAACTGGTATTCATGCTGCAGCAGGACATGCTGGCCAAGGGCATCACTGGCCCGGAAGGGCACCCGTTGTCGCGCCCGCCAGCGGTCGAGGGCGAAGCGGCCAATCGCGCGATCGTGATCGCCAAGATGCTCAACGTGCCGATCTACATTGTCCACGTCTCGTGCATCGAGGCCGCGCAGTCGATCGCCCGTGCCCGGGCGCGTGGTCAGCGGGTCTACGGCGAAGCGCTCGCCGGCCACCTGACGATCGACGACAGCGGCTACCGCAGCGCCGACTTCGCGACCGCCGCGGCCCACGTTATGAGCCCGCCGTTTCGCGCCCCGCAACACCAGGACGCGCTGTGGCAAGCCTTGCAATCAGGGGTGCTGCAGACCACCGCGACCGATCATTGCACGTTCTGCGCCGAGCAGAAGGTCGCCGGGCGCGCCGACTTCACCAAGATTCCCAATGGCTGCGGCGGCGTCGAGGAGCGCCTGGCGGTGGTCTGGCACGGTGGCGTCAATTCCGGGCGTCTGACGCCGAGCGAATTCGTCGCCGTGACCTCGGCCAACGCCGCCAAGCTGTTCAACATCTATCCGCGCAAGGGAACGGTCAGCGTCGGGGCCGACGCCGACCTGGTGGTGTGGGACCCCGCAGGTACCAAGACCTTCTCGGCCAAGACCCAGCTCAGCAAGGGCGACTTCAACGTCTTCGAGGGCCGCACCGTGCGCGGCATCCCGAGCCACACCGTCAGCAACGGCAAGCTGGTCTACGTGCAGGGCGACCTGCGGGCAGAGCAGGGTGCCGGCCGCTACATCAAGCGTCCCGCCTTCGGCGACAATTTTGTCGCCGCCGGCCTGAGCGCCCTGGCCCAGAAGCCGACCGCGGTCGTGCGCTAACTACGAAAAACCCACCCAACCGGAGAGTTACCATGTCAAAACTGCGTGCCGGCCTGATCCAGATGTCGCTCAAGGCAGCGACCGATTCAGACCCCGATACCATCCGCAAGGCGATGATCGCGGCCCACGTGCCGCTTATCGAGGAAGCGGGCAAACAGGGCGTCCAGGTGCTGAGCTTCCAGGAAGTCTTCACCCAACCCTATTTCTGCCCGAGCCAGGACTCGAAGTGGTACGACAGTGCCGAGTCGATTCCCGACGGTCCCACGGTCAAGCTGATGCAGTCCTACGCGGCCAGGTACCAGATGGTCATCGTGGTGCCGATCTATGAGCGTGATGCGGTCAGCGGGGTGTACTACAACACCGCCGCAGTGATCGACGCCGACGGCAGTTACCTCGGCAAGTACCGCAAGACCCACATCCCGCAGGTCGCGGGTTTCTGGGAGAAATTCTTCTTCAAGCCGGGCGGCTCGAACTGGCCGGTGTTCCAGACGCGCTACTGCAAACTCGGGGTCTACATCTGCTACGACCGTCATTTCCCCGAAGGCTGGCGGGCGCTGGCGCTCAACGGCGCCGAGTACATCATCAACCCCTCGGCCACGGTCGCCGGCCTTTCCGAATATCTCTGGCGGCTCGAGCAGCCGGCGGCGGCGGCGGCCAACGGCTGCTGGATCGGAGCGATCAACCGGGTCGGTACCGAAGCGCCGTGGAATATCGGCGAGTTCTACGGCCAGAGCTATTTCGTCAACCCCCGCGGGCAAATCGAGAAGATCGCGAGCCGCGACCAGGACGAGCTGATCGTGCACGAGCTGGACATGGAAATGGTGCGCACCGTGCGCAACACCTGGCAGTTCTTCCGCGACCGACGTCCGGAAACCTACGGCCGGCTGACCGATGTCGAGTAGCAGCAACGAACTAAACACCGACGTCGCTTTCTCAACCACAAAAACTGATCGGGATACCTGAATGTCCAGTACGCCTCTCGATGCCCTGCGCATCAACGGCCCTCGCTTGTGGGATTCGCTCATGGAACTCGCCAGGATCGGCGCGACCAAGAAGGGTGGGGTGTGCCGGTTGACGCTGACCGATCTCGACCGCCAGGGGCGCGACCTGGTGGTCTCGTGGGGCAAGGCAGCGGGGCTGGCGATCACGGTTGACCAGATCGGCAACGTCTTCATGCGTCGTGCCGGCCGCAACGACAGCCTGCCGCCGATAATGATTGGTAGCCACGTCGATACCCAGCCAACTGGCGGCAAGTTCGACGGCAACTACGGGGTGCTCTCGGGCCTCGAAGTGGTCCGGACCCTGAACGATAACGGTGTCGAAACCGATGCGCCGGTCGAGGTCGCCATGTGGACCAACGAGGAAGGTTCGCGCTTCGTGCCGGTGATGATGGGCTCGGGGGTCTTCGCCAACGCGTTCACCCTGCAGACCGCCTACGACGCCAAGGACACTGCCGGCAAGACGGTGCGCGCGGAACTCGAGCGTATCGGCTACCTCGGCACCGAAGTGCCGGGCCAGCATCCGGTGGGCAGATATTTCGAGGCCCACATCGAACAGGGCCCGGTGCTCGAGGACAACGACCAGGTTATCGGGGTGGTCGAAGGGGTGTTGGGAATCAGGTGGTACGACTGCACGGTGACCGGCATGGAATCCCACGCCGGTCCCACGCCGATGCCCCTGCGCAAGGACGCCATGCAGGTTGCGGCGCAGATCATGCAGGAGGTGGTGGCGATCGCACTGCGCTACCAGCCCCACGGCCGGGGCACGGTCGGCATGGTCCATGTTCATCCCAACAGCCGCAACGTCATCCCCGGCACGGTGAAGTTCTCGATCGACATGAGAAATGTCGACGCCGCACTGCTCGACACCATGGATGCCGATCTGCGCGCCTACGCCGGGAAGCTGGCGCAGCAGACCGGGATGCCGATCGAGATCGCGGAAGTGTCGCACTACGCGGCGGTGCCGTTCCATCCCGAATGCGTCGCGGCGTTGCGCCAGGCCGCGCAGCAGCTGGGCTATTCCAACATGCCGGCGGTATCCGGCGCCGGGCACGATGCTATCTATGTTGCGCGGCTGGCACCGGCGGGCATGATCTTCATTCCCTGCAAGGACGGGATCAGCCACAATGAGATCGAGTCCGCCGAGCCCGAGCACGTCACCGCCGGCTGCAACGTGCTGCTGCACGCAGTGCTGGGAAGCGCCATCGGGTAGCGGCGGACGGGTGCCGGCAATGACGCCGGTGCCCGCATAAGGGCCGCAGCAACATGCAGAATCCGGCGCTGAAGCGCTATGCCTGGCTGTCGATCGCGACCGCGGTCGCGACCATCCTGCTCAAGGGCCTGGCGTGGCGCATGACCGATTCGGTCGGACTTCTCTCGGACGCGATCGAGTCCTTCGTCAACCTGGCGGGTGCGTTGATGGCGCTGTGGATGCTGACCGTTGCGGCCATGCCACCCGACTACGACCACGCCTACGGCCACGGCAAGGCGGAGTACTTCTCGAGCGCCTTCGAGGGCTTCCTGATCGTGCTGGCGGCGTTCAGCATCGGCCACGCGGCGATCGAGCGCTTTATGAATCCCAGGGCGCTCGACGCCGTCGGGGTCGGCCTGGTGATCTCGGCGCTGGCTTCGATCATCAACCTGACCACGGCCCGGATTTTGCGCGAGGTCGGCCGCCAGCATCACTCGATTACGCTGGAAGCCGACGCGCTGCACCTGATGACCGACGTCTGGACATCGGCGGGGGTGATCGTTGGCGTGGCGCTGGTCTGGTTTTCGGGCTGGCTGTGGCTCGATCCGCTGATCGCCCTGGCGGTGGCCGCCAACATCGTCTGGACCGGCTGGCAGCTGATGCAGCGCTCGGCCGCCGGACTGATGGACACGGCCCTGCCCGAAGAGCAGCGCCGCGAGATCGAGGCAGTGCTCGACACCTATCGCGCCCAGGGCCTGGAGTTTCACGCGGTGCGCACCCGCCAGGCGGGCAGCCGGGCCTTCGTCAGCCTGCATGTGCTGGTGCCCGGGGACTGGAGTGTGCAACAGGGTCACGATTGGTCGGAACGCATCGAGCATGACCTGCGCAGCGCGGTGCCGCAGGCCCACACCACCACGCATCTGGAACCGATCGAGGATCCCGTTTCGATGAATGACCAGGGCCTGGGTCGAACGCGGGGATAATTGGCGATCAGGAGAGCGCTGATGCTTGGAATCCAGAACTACGCCGGTTTCGTTGCGGCCATCGTGGTCTTTCAGTTGATTCCCGGAGCGGGAAAGATTGCAATCCTCAACGCGAGCGCGCGCAGCGGCGTGCGCGCCGGCCTCGCGACGGTGGCCGGCACCCTGCTCGGTGATCTGCTCTACATGCTGGCCGTGGTGGCCGGACTGGCCGCAGTGATGGCGGCCAACCAGTTGCTGTTTGACGCCCTGCAGTGGTTCGGTGCCGCCTACCTGTGCTGGATCGGGCTGCAACTGCTGCGCTCGGCGGGTGGCGCTGCGGCTGGCGGGGTTGTCACTGGTAGGATTTGGCATCAAGCTGGCGATCAGCAACCGATGAAACCAACTTTGGACTGCATGCCGCGCCGATGAACGAGGCTGACGCCAGGCTGGTATTTCTCATCCGGGCCATCGAGGTGAGCGACGCCGAGGGCAAGCTGCTCGGCCCTGCCGAGCGCCGCGACGCCCAACGGATCGCCAGCGAGCGCACCCGCTGGAACGCGGCCGAGCAGGGTCGGCGGCCGGTGCCGGCCGACTTCGTCGCGCGCCGCGCCCAACTGCTGGCAACGCAACTGGGCGAGCGTTTCCCCAAGGCGATGCGCGGCTTCGGAGCGCTGCGCTGGCACTCCTGGATCGGAGTGCTGTTGCCGCTGCTGGCGCTGGTCTTCGGCGCGCTCGCCGAGCACGTTGCCGATCGTAACGCCATCAACATCCTGGCTTTCCCGATGCTCGGCTTGCTGCTCTGGAACCTGGTCGTCTACCTGCTGCTGGGTGCCGAATCCTTGCGCGGCCTCGGTCGATCCGCCAAGCGCAATCCTGGCTGGGTGGCGCGCCAGTTCGCTGGGGTTCGCGCTTCCCTGAGCGCGCGCGTGACCGGGCCGCTCGCGGGTTCTTTCGCCAATTTCGTCGCGGACTGGAGCAGGGCCGCCGCGCCGCTGATGATCGCCCGCTCGGCGCGGGTGTTGCACCTGAGCGCGGCGTTGCTGGCGCTCGGCGCCATCGCCGGACTCTATGTGCGCGGCCTGGTGTTCGAATATCGCGCCGGCTGGGATAGCACGTTCCTTGCTGCTCCTGCGGTGCACGCCGTGCTCGCCTTGTTCCTGGCGCCGGTGGCCAAGTTGATTGGCGTGCCCTTCCCGGATGTCGCCGGGGTCGCGGCGCTGCGCTGGAGCGCTGGCAGCGGCGAGAACGCGGCGCGCTGGATCCATCTCTACGCCGGCGCCGCGGCGATCGTGGTGGTCGTTCCCCGGCTCGCGCTGGCGGCGCTGGCGCGTTGGCGCGAACGGCGCCTCGCGAGCGACTTTCCGGTCCCGTTTGGCGAATCATATTTCCGGCGGCTGCTCGCCGATTGGCCCGAGGATCCGACCAAGGTGCGAATCGTGCCCTACGGCTACACTCCCAACGCGCAGGTGCGCGCCGGCGTGCACCACCTCGCCGAGCACCTCTACGGCGCCAGGGTGCAGTTGCAGGCCGACGAACCGGTGGCATTTGGTGACGAAGACGAGCTCGCCGCCGCGGCCCCGGCGGCGGGAGGCTCGCCAGCGGCGCCGATGGTCGACGTGATCGCACTCTTCAACCTCGCCGCCACGCCCGAGACCGAGAATCACGGGGCGTTCATCGATGCGTTGCAGAAGTGCACTCCCGACCCGGTGCTGGTGCTGGTTGATGAGTCGGCCTATCGCCGGCGCCTGGGGGCGCAGCCCGGCGCCACCGAACGCCTGGCCGAACGGCGCGAGGCCTGGTCGGCGCTCGCCGGTACCCGCGGCCTCACGGCGGTCTTCGCCGACCTTGAGAAACCCGATCTTGCCGCGGTGGAGCGCGAACTGGCTGCGCGCTTCACCCGCGATTACCGGGGCCGGCAGCAATGAGCTCGACCATCGACCTGTGCCTGCTGTCGCATACCAATGCCGGCAAGACCACGCTGGCGCGCACCCTGCTCGCGCGCGACATCGGCGAGGTCCGTGACGCGCCCCATGTTACCGAGATCGCCGAATCACACGTGCTGCTCGAGACCCCGCAAGGGGATGTCCTGCGGCTTTGGGATACACCGGGTTTCGGCGATTCGGTGCGACTGGTCAAGCGCCTGACCGCGGCCGCGAATCCGATCGGATGGATGCTGCGCGAGATTTGGGATCGCTATCGCGACCGGCCACTGTGGTGCAGCCAGCAGGCGATGCGCGCCGCGCGTGAATCAACCGATGTCGCGCTCTACCTCGCCAACGCAGCCGAGGATCCGCGCGACGCCACCTATGTCGCCGCGGAGATGCAGATCCTGGCCTGGATCGGCAAGCCGGTGGTCTTGCTGCTCAATCAGGTCGGTCCGCCCAGGTCGGCGGCGGAAGAGCGCGCCGAAGAGCAGCGCTGGCGCGAACACGTCGAGCCGCTCGGCGTGGTGCGCGAAGTGCTCACGCTCGATGCCTTCGCCCGCTGCTGGGTGCAGGAGGGCGTACTGCTGCGCGCGGTCGAAAAGTACGTGCCGGAGGAAAAGCGCGCCTCATTCGCGCGCCTGGCAGCAGCCTGGGACAAGCGCAGCCTCGATCGCTTCGATGCCGCGATGGTAGTCGTCACCGAGCAGATCGCGCGGGCCGCGAGCGACCGCGAGCCGCTCGGCGCGGCGGCTCCCAAGGGGGCGGTGCGACAAGTGCTGCGCTCCATCGGGTTCGGCGGCAAGGGCAGCAGCTTGGAACGCGAACGCGCCATCGATGCGCTCGCACTGCGGCTCGATCACGAGACCCGCGAAGCCACCCAGCAGCTCATCAGCCTGCACGGGCTCCAGGGCAGCGCCAGCGCACTGGTGATTCAGCGCCTGCGCGAGCACATGGCCGACCCGGGGCACATCGGCGAGGGGCGGGCCGCCGCGCTGGGCGGAATCCTTTCCGGGGCACTGACCGGACTGGCCGCAGACCTGCATCTGGGGGGACTGACATTGGGCGCCGGGATGATCACCGGCGGCATTCTGGGCGCTCTGGGCGGCGCGGCGGTGGCCCGCGGCTACAACCTGATTCATGGCGCCGACCAGCCGGCGCTGGGCTGGGGCGCCGCGTCGCTCGACGCGCTCGCAGCCGCGGCAATCCTGCGCTATCTGGCGGTGGCCCACTTCGGCCGCGGCCGCGGCCGCTACGTCGAGGGCGAGGCGCCGGCATTCTGGCTGGGCGTGGTCAGTGGCGTGGTCGCCAATTACACCGACAGCCTGCACGAACTGTGGGAGCAGGCGGCCCGCGGCGAGAATGCGGCACAGGGCAGTTTCGATCTGCAGCGGATTCTTGCCGGGGTAACGCTGGAAGTACTCGAGAATCTATATCCCGGGATGGCTGGCTCTGCCGGG
>JAHYJF010000384.1 GCA_019428955.1 Burkholderiaceae bacterium | reverse complement strand
TATCGTGGCGGTGGCCACGATGGTGCTTAGCTCGCGCCCCGAGGCAGCCTGAGCATTCCCCCGGACTATCGTCCCCGCGCCGGCGCTTGCTCCGGCGTCACATATTCGGGTAGTTGGGGCCGCCTCCGCCCTCGGGGCTGACCCAGACGATGTTCTGGCGCGGATCCTTGATGTCGCAGGTCTTGCAGTGCACGCAGTTCGACGCATTGATCTGCAGCCGTTGGCCGCCTTTCTCGTCGTCGACGAACTCGTAGACCCCGGCCGGACAGTAGCGTGCTTCCGGTCCGGCGTACTCGGCCAGGTTTACGGTCACCGGGATGGCCGGGTCCCTGAGGGTCAGGTGCGCCGGCTGGTTTTCCTCGTGGGCGGTGTTCGAGATAAACACTGATGAGAGCCGGTCGAAGGTCAGCTTGCCGTCAGGTTTAGGGTAGTCGATCGGTTCGCACTCGGCCGCGGGGAGCAGGTACTCATGGTCGGCCTTGGCGGTATGCATGGTGATCGGCGCCTTGCCCCGAAACACCACCTGGTCGATGCCCACCAGCATGGTGCCAAGCCACAGCCCCTTGCTCATCGCGGGCTTGAAGTTGCGTGCGCGATGGAGCTCATCGTGCAGCCAGGAGCCGTTGAAGCGCTCCGGGTAGGTGCTCAGCTCATCCCCCGAACGACCGGCAGCGAGGGCTTCGAACGCGGCTTCGGCGGCCAGCGAGCCGGACTTGATCGCGGCGTGGACTCCCTTGATGCGCGAGGCGTTGAGGAATCCGGCGTCGCAGCCCACCAGGCAACCGCCCGGGAAGACCAGTTTGGGCAGCGCATTGATCCCGCCGGCGGTGATCGCCCGTGCCCCGTAGGCGACACGCTTGCCACCCTCGAGGAAGCGCCGAATCGTCGGGTGGGTCTTGAAGCGCTGGAATTCCTCGAAGGGCGACAGGTAGGGGTTGCGATATGACAGACCGACCACCAGGCCGATCGCGATCTGCTGGTTCTCCATGTGGTACATGAATGAACCACCGTAGGTGTCGGCCGCCAGCGGCCAGCCGGCGGTGTGGATCACCTTGCCGGTCTGGTGCACCTCAGGGTCGACGTCCCACAGTTCCTTGATGCCGATGCCGTAGCTCTGCGGATCGCGGCCCGCGGTGAGTTCGAAGCGTTCGCTCAGGCGCCGTCCGAGATGGCCGCGCGAACCCTCGGCGAAGAAGGTGTACTTGGCGTGCAGTTCCATCCCCGGCTGGAAGGAGTCGGTGGGCTGGCCGTCGTGGCCGATGCCCATGTCGCCGGTGACTATGCCCTTGACCGCGCCGTTGTCGTGATAGAGCACGTCGGCGGCGGGAAAACCGGGGTAGATCTCGACGCCGAGCGCTTCGGCCTGCTGAGCCAGCCAGCGCACCACGTTGCCGAGGCTGACGATGTAGTTGCCGTGGTTGCGAAAGCACGACGGGAGCATCCACCCGGGCAGCGCGCGCGCCGATTTCTCGGTCAGGAACAGCAACTGGTCATCGGTCACCGGCGCGGAGTGCGGTGCGCCGCGTTCCTTCCAGTCGGGGAACAACTCGGCGATGCCGCGCGGGTCCATCACCGCGCCGGAGAGAATGTGGGCACCCGGTTCGGAACCCTTCTCGACCACGCAGACACTGAGTTCGGTGCCCTGTTCGGCAGCCAGTTGCTTGAGTCGGATCGCGGCCGACAGTCCTGCCGGACCGGCGCCGACGACCACCACATCGAATTCCATCGACTCGCGCTCGATCTCCATGGTTGCTCTCCGCTCAGTGGCAGGGTTGTACTGCGATGATTGTCGCGGAAAGCGGTGGCGGGACGCAAACGGCCGGCGTGCCCGTTTCCCTGGGCTATCATGGCGCCCGACGCGTGCGCTGCGGCGACGGATCTCCCGGCCGGCCCGGACGCGACCATCTCGAGGGCAGCTGGCAATGGTTGAACGGACACTGGTATTCGAGACTACGATCCCGATTCGCTGGGGCGACATGGACATGATGGGACACGTCAACAATACCGTCTATTTCCGCTACCTCGAGCAGGCGCGGATCAGCTGGTTCGAGCATATGGGATTGCCGCCTGACCCGAGCGGCATGGGGCCGGTGATCGTCAACGCCCACTGCAGTTTTGTGCGCCAGCTCGAATACCCGGGCACGGTGTTGTGCCGGTGCTATGTCGGCGCGATCGGGCGGGCGAGTTTCGAGACCTCCGCGGACCTTTCGCGAACCGATGATCCGGACACGGTCTACGCTCATGGCGGTGCCAAGGTGGTCTGGGTGGATTTCCCGGCCAAGAAGTCGGCGCCCCTGCCGCCCGAGATCCGGGAGGCCGTAGTCCGTCCCTGGGGCGGCTAGGCTGGCGCCGCGCGAATCCCCGGCCGATTGGCCGGGGATTCGCGCCAGGCGTGGTGGATTACTGAACGGTGCTGACGTCGACCGGGCAGCCGGTCTTGGCGACCACTTCGTCGGCGGTGACGCCATCGGCGAGCTCGGTGAGCTTCAACCCGGCAGGAGTGACCTCGAGCACGCCCAGGTCGGTGATGATCATGTCGACCACTCCGACACCGGTGAGCGGCAGGGTGCATTCCGGCAGCAGCTTCATGTCGGTGCTGCCGTCCTTCTTCTTCGCCACGTGTTCCATCAGCACGATGACGCGCCCGACCCCGGCGACCAGATCCATCGCGCCGCCCATGCCCTTGACCATCTTGCCGGGGATCATCCAGTTGGCGAGATCGCCCTTGGCGCTGACCTGCATCGCGCCCAGGATGGCGACGTTGATCTTGCCGCCGCGGATCATCGCGAACGAGTCGGCCGACGAGAAGATCGACGAGCCTGGCAGGGTGGTGATGGTCTGCTTGCCGGCGTTGATGATGTCGGCGTCGATT
>JAHYJF010000383.1 GCA_019428955.1 Burkholderiaceae bacterium | reverse complement strand
GGGGTTGGGGGGTACGCGTAGGGACAAGGTAGGGGAAAACCCGCTGTCCCCCCTGTCCCATCGCCCTGAAAGCCCCGCCGTTATTGGGTTCCGGGTGGGACAGGGGGGGTGTCCCATAGCTGTCCCATGCTGTCCCATATCTGTCCCACTTGCGATTTTTTGCGCATTGCGCTGCTGCACGGTCCGTACATCAAAAAACGGGCCAATCCGCACACCTGAAAAAGGGTTTCGCCGCACTACGCGCGTGCGCGCGAGGAAACACCCCACGGCGGAGCGGACAACCGCCAGCAATCCAGCGCGCGCAGCGCATACAGACGCCCGCCGACTGGCTACCCGCCAGCCTGCCCACCATTGACCCACCAGAAAGGCCAGAGTGATGATCCACCCCAAGGATATCGAACTGCTTACCAAGGCTCGCAAGATGATCGAGACAATGCGGCAACACCCGCCAGGCTCGCCGTCAGCGTTGTTGCTCCAGAACTTCCTGCCTGGCGGCCTGGACTACGACCTCGCCGACCTGCTGCTCGAACTGGAGCGGCATGCGAGCCGTCCTGTCGTCCTGGCATTCGAGATGCCCGGCTATGTGACCCTCGGGCACGTCGACGCGGAAGTGACGCTGCAGGATCCAGACCTCGAAGGCCTGCGCATCGCCGGGGACGTGTTCCTGCACGGTTTGAATGCGCCTGTAGTCCTCCGGGCATCGGACTGGGGTAAGACCCCGCGCGCCGCCGCCAACGCAGTACACCGGGCCGCAACATGGGCGGCAAGGCATTGCCCGGCCCTGGCGGCGGCGATGAATCAAATCAGCTTCGCAAACGACGGGCGCCCCAGCTACACGCCGGCGAGGCCGATCGAGGTGCGCGTATTCTCGGCGTATTCTGGCGCGACACCCCCGTAAATCCCCGCCATGCTTGGGCTATCAACATCGAAAGGAGCCAGGCATGGCAGAAAACCAGATTGCGGGGGCATTGTCCGCCGCCCGCGTCGAACTGAACGACCTGCAGCGCAAGTCGGTGCTACTCGCGGGCACACTGAACGACCCTGACGACCCCGCCTGGGCGGAAGTTGACCAAGGCATTACGGAGGCGACGGCAAAAATCCGGCGCCTGACGGCCATGCAGTCCGCAGGCAAGGTCTACGCCGCCGAGGCTGCGGTAGCCGCTTTGCAAGACAGACGCCAAGCCGCCTTCGGCAAAGCCATGGAGATAGCGCGCGAGCGCGTGGCGCTGGCCAGCAAGATCGACAAGGCCATCGCAGCCGTGGGCACCCTGCTCGATGAATGGGACGCCACGAGCGCCGAGTGTCACCGGCACGCCGCTTTCCTGCATTCCAGCGATGCGCAGCCCGGTTGGCAAGAAGCTATGTTGGGGGCCGCCCGAGGCAATAGCTACCGCTTTTCCGTCGCACTGCATTGGGCACTGTTCCGCGCAGGGATCGGGCGCAAGTGCATCTACCTGGAGCAGGACTTGCATCGTCGCCAGATCGGCGATCCCAGCAGCTTGACCGATGCCGCGACGTACGTGGTGGGTCAGCTCGACGTGCTGCTCCAGCGCAGTCTCGAAACGCTCAAGGTGCAATGATGAGCGAAGAATTCACCCCGCCGAGCGAAACGGAGCAGGCCGCGATCCTCTCCGAGTCCGCCCCCGGCACCGTGCAGTCGTGGCGTGACGAGCACACGCCAGAGCGCAGGGTATACCCGACCCTTGCCGAATTCGGCACCGTCGTCCCGGACAACATGTTCGACGGGGCGGACCTGCCAACGGAGAAGCGGCAAGCGGCCGTCAAGGAGCTGCGCGGCATGCTGGCCGACACCGGTTTGTCACCCGTCGAGGCAGGCCACCTGCTTAGCCGATCGGCCATCGTGCGCGAGGGGGGCAAAACCGACGACCAGCAGCGCCGTGAGGCCCGCGCCGTTCTGGCAAAGGTATTCAACGACCCCGACGCCGCATTGGCCGACGCCCGCAAGCTGATCGCCCGCGATCCCCGTTTCGCTAAGTTCATCGCCCGTAGAGGTCTCGGCAACGATGCAGAGGCCATCCTAACCATCGCCCGCGCGGCGCGCTCACAACGCGCTGCGGGCAAACTGAAATAAGGAGACAGATCCATGATCATCGACAGTAGCTTGATGTTTTCCGACAAACAGGATGTAAGCGCCACGGAGTATTCCACCAACACCCTGGAAATCCCGCCCGGACTCTACGCCGGTATCGACATGGCCCTGCAGATCGTCGTGCGCAGCGAATCGGGCACCGATCCCACGCTGCTGGTGGAACTCGAAACATCCGCCGACAACGCGACCTTCGCCAAGCTGGTGGGCGTACCGAAGCCGGCCGGAGAAAGGGTTTTCAACATCCGCCTGCATGGTCTTTCCGGTCTCAAGAAATACCTGCGCTTGCGATATGTCCCCGGCGGCGCCGCACCGAACTACAACATCACCGCCATGCTGGTAGAGGGCGGCGGATTCTCCAGCGCCCAAAGCATCCAGAACATCGCGGCGCGCGGCCAAGAGTAAGGGGGCGCGAGATGGATCAGGAAAGACTTCCTCCGGCGCTTGCAACGGCCGCCCGGCACCTCGACGATGGCGCATGGTCGCTGCGCGTGCCGTGCTGCCCCCTTTGCGGTGCTGCGCACTGGCACAGTGGCGGCTACGGCGAAACGCCCATCTACGGCGCGCGCGCGGCGCATTGCACCCAAACTGAACCCCTCCCGGCGGCTTACGAACTCATCCCCATGGAAAGCGAACAGGGGTGCAGACCATGAACGCCGGGCAATTATCGATGGGACTCAGCGTGGCCGGCATGGTATCTGGTGCCATCGGCGGCTTTTATTCGGCCAAGTCGACCAAGAGTTCGCTCAAGTTCCAGGCTGCGATGAGCGAA
>JAHYJF010000382.1 GCA_019428955.1 Burkholderiaceae bacterium | reverse complement strand
TTCAGGATGGGCGCATCGGGGTGCTCGGCGGCGACATGGCAAGCGCCCGCTTTCGCGCTCGTGTTTCCCCGCGCATTGCCTACATGCCACAAGGGCTGGGCAAGAATCTCTACCCGACCCTCTCCGTGAAGGAGAACGTGGACTTCTTTGGCCGCCTTTTCGGTCATGACCGTGCCGAGCGCGAGCGGCGCATTGGCACACTACTGGCCGCCACCGGGCTCGCGCCCTTTGCCGACCGTCCGGCCGGCAAGCTTTCGGGCGGCATGAAGCAAAAGCTCGGCTTGTGCTGTGCGCTGATCCACGACCCCGAGCTGCTGATCCTCGACGAGCCCACGACTGGCGTCGATCCGCTCTCGCGCCGCCAGTTCTGGGCCTTGATCGACGACATTCGCGCCGAACGACCGGGCATGAGCGTACTGGTGGCTACCGGCTACATGGAGGAGGCCGGGCGTTTCGACTGGCTGGCTGCCATGGACGCCGGGCGCGTGCTTGACACCGGCTCGCCTGCTGAGCTGCTGGCGCGTACCGGCAGTGCCAGCCTGGAGCAGGCCTTCATCGCCCTGCTTCCGCAAGCGCAGCGCGCCGACTACCGGCCGGTAGAGATCGTGCCGCTGGCGACCGACACCGCGACGGAGATTGCCATCGAAGCGCGCGAGCTCACCATGCGCTTCGGCGACTTCACCGCCGTGGATGAGGTGAGTTTCCGCATCCGGCGCGGCGAGATTTTCGGCTTCCTGGGGTCCAACGGCTGCGGCAAGACCACCACCATGAAGATGCTTACCGGGCTGTTGGCCGCGAGCGAGGGCGAGGCGCTGCTGTTCGGCAAGCCGCTCGATCCCCACGACATTGCCACACGACGGCGCGTCGGCTTCATGACCCAGAGCTTTTCTCTCTACGGCGAGCTGACGCTGCGCCAGAACCTGGTGTTGCATGGGCGCCTGTTCGGCATGGCGGAGGCGGATATCGAACCCCGCTTGCAGGTCATGGCCGAACGGTTCGATCTGGCCGACGTCCTCGATGCGTTGCCCGACGCCCTGCCGCTGGGGGACCGGCAGCGCCTGTCGCTGGCGGTGGCGCTGATCCATGACCCGGAGATACTGATTCTCGACGAGCCCACCTCGGGGGTAGACCCGGTGGCGCGTGATGCCTTCTGGCGCGCGCTGATCGAGCTCTCGCGCCGCGATGGCGTGACCATCTTCATCTCCACCCACTTCATGAACGAGGCCGAGCGCTGCGACCGCATCTCGCTGATGCACGCCGGACGGGTGCTGGTCACCGACACGCCTCAGGCCATCGCAGCGACGCGGGACGCGCCGACGCTGGATGATGCCTTCGTGGCATACCTGCAGGAGGCCGCCGGGGTGCCGCCGCAAGCGCCGTCCCGGCAAACGACCGCGAAGACCTCGTCTCTCACTCAGGCGGGGATTTCACAAGCGGCTCACAGCGCCTTCAGCCTGCGGCGGCTGTTCAGCTTCACCCTGCGCGAGGCGCTGGAACTCAAGCGCGACCCGATCCGCCTGACGCTGGCCGTGTTGGGCAGCATCCTGTTGATGCTGGTGCTCGGCTACGGCATCACGCTGGACGTGGAAGACCTGGCCTATGCGGTGTTAGACCACGACCAGACCAGTATCAGCCGCGATTACAGCCTGAACCTGGCCGGGTCGCGCTATTTCGAGGAGCATGCGCCACTGGCCGATTACGCCGAGTTGGACCGGCGCATGCGCGCCGGCGAGATCAGCCTGGCCATCGAGATTCCGCCGGGCTTTGGGCGCGATCTGTTGCACGGCCGGCCGGTTCAGGTCGGCGCCTGGATCGACGGGGCCATGCCCGCCCGCGCCGAGACGGTGCGCGGCTATGCGCAGGGCATACATCAGCACTGGGTGAGCCAACGCCTGCGCGAGGCGCTCGGCGAAGCCGCCGTGGCGCCGCTCGCGACCGTGGAGACGCGCTTTCGCTACAACCCCGACGTGCGCAGCCTGCCGGCGATGGTGCCGGCGGTGATCCCGCTGCTGCTGATGCTCATCCCGGCCATTCTCGCCGCACTTTCGGTGGTGCGCGAGAAGGAGATCGGCTCGATCATCAACTTCTACGTCACACCGAGCACACGACTCGAATTCCTGCTGGGCAAGCAGATTCCCTACATCGTGCTAGCCATGGCGAGCTTTCTGCTGCTGGTGCTGATGGCCGTCGTGCTGTTCCGCGTTCCGGTCACCGGCAGCTTCGCGGCACTTGCGCTGGGGGCGCTGCTCTACGTGATCAGCGCCACGGCCTTCGGTCTGCTCATTTCCACCTTCGTGCGCAGCCAGGTGGCGGCCCTGTTCGGCACGGCGCTGCTCACCATTCTGCCGGCGGTGCAGTTCTCCGGCCTCATCGATCCGGTCAGCTCGCTTGAAGGCGCGGGGCGCTTGATCGGTAACGCCTTTCCGACCACCCACTTCCTGACCATCTCACGCGGCACCTTCTCCAAGGCGCTGGAATTCGGCGACCTACGGGCCTCATTCATTCCGCTGCTCATCAGTATCCCCGTGCTGATCGGCCTGGCCGCCGTGCTGCTCAGGAAGCAACAGCGATGAAACGGCAACGCTTGCGCAACATCGCCCACCTGGGCCTGAAGGAGCTGCGCAGCCTGCTGCGCGACCCGATCATGCTGGTGCTGATCGTCTACGCGTTCAGTTTATCGATCTACACCGCCGCCACGGCGATGCCGGAGACGCTGCACAAGGCTCCCATTGCGGTCATCGACGAGGACCGCTCGCAGCTGTCCGAGCGCATTGTCGATGCCTTGCGGCCGCCCTATTTTCTGCCGCCGGCGCTGATCACCCAGGCCGAGATGGACGCGCGCATGGACGCCGGGCTCGACACTTTCGCCCTGTACATCCCGG
>JAHYJF010000381.1 GCA_019428955.1 Burkholderiaceae bacterium | reverse complement strand
GCCAAAGAAGTCGACGTTCTCCGTCACGGAAAGGGTCGGGTAGAGATTGCTGCCCAGCCCTTGGGGCATGTAGGCGATGCGCGGGGAAACACGAGCGCGAAAGCGGGCGCTTGCCATGTCGCCGCCCAGCACCTCGATGCGCCCCTGCTGCAGGGCACGCACCCCCGCAACCAGTACGAGCAGGCTGGACTTGCCCACCCCGTCCGGGCCGATCAGGCCCGCCATCACCCCAGCGGGGATGTCGAGGTCGATGTCCCGAAGCGCCTGTGTCTTGCCGTAGCGCAGCCCGACACCTTGCAGGCGCACCACCGGGGCGGTCGCCGGGACGGCAACGTTGTTCATTCTGGCAGCCTCAGCTGCAATTGCGGCGGCCAGGGCGCTTCGGGGTCGAGCGTGACATGGGCCACACCAGGCAGACCGGTCTTGACCTGGGGCAGGTGCTTCTCCAGCAGCTCCGGGGGAATCTGCGCCCGCACCCGGAACATCAGCTTCTCGCGCTCGACCTGGGTTTCCACTGTCTTCGGTGTGAACTGCGCCACGTCGGCGACGTAGGAGATGCGTGCCGGAATCACATACTGCGGCGCCGCATCGAGCACCAATCGCGCCTCGCTGTCCAGGGCGACGCGGCCGACTGCGCGGGTGGGAAGAAAGAAGGTCATGTACACATCCTTCAGGTCCACCAGGTTGAGCACCCGCCCACCTGCGCCCACCACCTCGCCGGGACGGGCCACGATCAACTGCACGCGACCATCGCGCGGGGCCTTCAGCAGGCTGTCCTCGATGTCGGTGCGGATACGGGCTGCCTCCGCCCGCGCCGCCTCGACCGCCGACTCGCTGCCTCGAATCTGGCTGCGGGCAGCCGCGATAGCCGCGTCGCTGGCCAGCACTTGCGCTCGCGCGGCGGCCAGCGCGGCAGCGGCGCGGTCGACCGATTCGGTCTGATCGTCGAGTTGCTGCTGTGAGATGAACGCCTGTTGGCGCAGCTCGGAGAAGCGCTGCACGCGCCGCTGCGCGGCCGCCAGCTCGGTCTGTCGTTGCACCACCAGGGCCTGTGCGGCAGCCTTTTCGCTCTCGCGCTGGGCCAGCTGGCTGCGTGCCGTCACCACCGTATCCTCGGCCTGACGCACGCGAGCCTCCGCCTGTCGCAGTTGCGCCTGCAACGATTCGGTGTCCATGCGCACCAGCACCTGGCCGCTACGGACCAGTTCGCCCTCGCGCACCTCAATGGACTGGATTCGGCCCGGCTGGCGAGCCGCGATGTCGATCTCCACCGCCTCGATACGGCCATTACCACTGACGATGTGCTCCAGCGCCCCATCTCCGTCGTGCTGCAGCCAGAAATACACGGCTGCAACGGCCACTGCGGCAACCACGCCTGACCGAAGAGCCCAACGCTTGATGTTCATGTTCGCATCCTCATGGTAACGACCGCACATACGGGTGTTAGCCGGTGATATTCAGTGCCTTCTCGATCCAATCCCACCGCTTGTCCTTGACCATCACAAAGCGGCAGCGCCCCTCGGACAGTCTCTCCCAGAGGCCACCGATCAACCGGTCATCCTCCACGGCAGCCCAGCGATCCGCCCCCTTGTACTCCACCGCGAGAATCGGCCCGGGCTGGCCTACCGAATCGGGCAACTGGCAGAGGAAGTCCGGGTAGAAGCGACCATCGGCCTTCTGCAGGAAGAACGAACTGCCTTCGCGCCGCACGAGGTTACGCACCCAGAACTGAATGTGGCCCTGCTGCGCCTGAATGTCCAGCCAGCAGGCGCATTCGAATTCCTCCTTGCTGTCGAAGTCGCCGATGCGCCCATAGAAGTGCTTGCGGAAATCGAAGTGCCCGAAGCGCCCGTCGTAGTCGCGGCTCGGTGCATAGGCCTGGGCGTGGAACTCGAACGCGTACTGATCGGTGACCGCGACGCGCGAGTCCGCGTCGTCGCCGAACAGCGTCTGCTGAAACGCCTTCCGGACGGCCTGCCTGCGCAGATCCCGGATGCGCGCTTCGAGAAGATTGCGGATCAGAAACTTCTGCAAATTGGCGCGGGCCAGCGTGAAGCCATCCCGGCGCAATAGTTCAGTCAGCCACTTGGCGACAAAGGCCTGCTTGCTGGCGTGGGTTAGCGATGCCTCTGGCAGGTTGCGGCAGAGCCAGGTGGCAAGGCGCACTTCATCCCAGTGCTCGGGCTGATAGACCAGCCCCAGGTCGCGTTGCAACTCGGGCAGGAAACGTGAAACGACCTTGCCGCTCTCATCGTCGACATCGATCTCACCGCCTTCCGACACCTTCAGGCCGGCGCCCAGTGCCGTCAAATCATCACCGGTCGGTGCGGCGTCGTAGGTGGACAAATCCCATGGGTACTCCAGTACCTCTGGGTCGTCGAACAATTGCAGCTCGCCCTGTACCTTCAAGGCAAGTTGCGGGATGCGGAAGCGCTCGCCCAGTTCGGCCGGCGTCTGGAAGAACTCGATGGCCGTGGTGCGGCTGATCTCGGCGGCTTCGACAATCGCGGCGGCAGCGGTTTCCGATGTGACCGAAGCCTTGAGGACTTCCGCCTCGTCTTCAGTCAGCGGTGTGCTGATCGTCAGGGTGTTGAGCTTGCCGTCCCAGCTCACCTTGTCGCGCACCGGTTTCGGCACGCTCCTGAGATCGGGCTTCTCGGTCAAGGTGATCGCCACCGGCCGGACCACGACGCGCCCGGCGTGACCTTCCAGGTCCAGCCGCGCCTGCTCGGCGTTGGCGGCGGTGACGAACTCGGTGACTTCGCGCCGCTCGAAGCCAGCACCTGCGACCAGACGGTCGCGCAGCGCGCCCGCAGTTTCGGCAAAGTTGCGTGA
>JAHYJF010000380.1 GCA_019428955.1 Burkholderiaceae bacterium | reverse complement strand
GCAGAGAAGGTCCGACGTCGGGCCCATCCCCCCCGCCAATCCCTTCTGAAATGCTATTATTTTTCCACGCGCTAGAGCAATTCAGCGAGCGGGTTTATGCAACCTACCCGCCAAATAGAAAAGCTTGGAACAGGTGAACGCCTGCCGCGCGACAAACAGGATGAGAATCCAGCGTCAATCAGGATGAGAACGCGGTTTTGGGCCCCCGTAGGGAGGGCGTAGCCCGACCGGAGGGGGGCCAAAACCGCGTTTCGCCCTTGATGGGTGGGTCTGAAGGTCGTGACCGGTTCGGATAGAAGGCGATTTTTCCGTGTTGGAAGGGATCGCTTATGCCGGGCTGCCATGTCACCGATCAACAGATGAGGCGCTTCATGACGCTCAAAATGACCAACCCTGTCGCTGTTGCCGCGACCAAAGCCGGCTTCAGTCAGGCCACGGGCTACCGGCTGAAGGCCGATCCTACATTGCCGTCACAAAAGAAGGTGCCGCGCGGCCGCCGCCGTTCAGACCCGCTCGGCGCGCTTTTCGAGACCGAAGTGCTGCCACTTCTGAAGTCAGCGCCAGGGTTGCGGCCCGTTGCGATTTTCGAAGAACTGCAGCGCCGCCATGCGGATCTGAGCCCCGGCATTCGTCGCACGCTTGAGCGCCGCATCCGCGCGTGGCGCGCCGAACACGGGCCCGAGCAGGAAGTCATGTTCAGACAGCTGCATGAGCCGGGCAAGATGGGCCTGTCGGATTTCACCGACATGGGCAAGCTCGCCGTGAGCATAACCGGCGAACCGCTGGTGCATCGCTTGTATCACTTCCGGCTGGCCTATTCGGGGTTCCAGCATGCCCATGTTGTCCTGGGTGGCGAGAGCTTTGTCGCGCTGGCGGAAGGCCTGCAGAATGCCCTGTGGTCGCTCGGCGGCGTGCCCGCAGAGCATCGCACCGATAGCCTCTCGGCAGCGTTCAGGAATCTGGAGCCGTCGGCCGAGAAGGATCTGACGGACAGCATGGAAGGGCTATGCACCCATTACGGCATGACGCAATCGCGCAACAACAAAGGCGTGGCCCATGAGAACGGTTCCATTGAGAGCCCCAACGGCCACCTGAAGCGGGCGATCAACGATGCCCTGATCATGCGCGGCTCGCGCGACTTTGCTGATCTGCCCAGCTATCGACGCTTCATTGATGTCGTCGTGGGCCGGATCAATGCACGTAATGCAAAGCGGATCGATCTGGAGCGCGCATGCCTCAAGCCTTTGCCGGCAAGGCGCACAACAGATTATCAGGAAGTCACGCTCCGCGTCACCTCATCGGGAGGGTTCCTGCTGCGCAAGGTCTTCTACACCGTCCCGTCCCGGCTGATCGGCCATCACCTCAGGGGGCGGGTCTATGATGACAGGATCGACCTCTTTCTCGGGGCGAGCTTCCTGCTCACATTGCCGCGCGCGCGGGCAACACGCCATGGGCCGCACCAGCACGTCGTCAGTTACCATCATGTGATCCACTCGCTGCGCCAAAAGCCCATGGCCTTGCTGGGCCTGACCTACCGTGACCAGCTGTTTCCACGCCAAGCCTTCCGCGATCTCTTCGACATGTTGCTGGCGCAGACATCCGACAAGCAGGCCTGTCGCATGCTCGTGGACCTTCTGGCGCTCGCCCATGATCGCGGCTGTGAAGCCGCGATCGCCGCACAGATCGAGGACGACATGCGTCGGAAACAGATCCCCGATGTCGCAGCGCTACGGGCGCGCTTCGCCCCGCGCGCTGATGCACTGCCCAAAGTCGAGGTCCGTCTCGGCGCGTTGGCCGCCTACAACAGTCTGCTGTCTGCACCGACCATGATGCAGGAGGCCGCCGCATGACGCAGACCGATGCCGACACCGCCCGCCTCTCCCTGGCGCTGAACGAGCTACGCATGCCCGCCATAAAGGCGCTCTGGCCGCACTTTGCCCAGCAGGCCGACAAAGAAGGCTGGCCCGCCGCGCGGTTTCTGACCGCCTTGGTGGAACATGAACTGGCAGAACGCGACCGCAGACGCATCGAACGCCATGTCAGTCAGGCCCGCTTGCTACCCGGCAAGACGATCGACACCTTCGACTTCGCTGCCGTTCCCATGCTGTCCAAGGCTCACATCAACGCCATCACCGCAGGCGACAGCTGGATCGGAAAGGGGGACAACATTCTGCTGTTCGGACCGCCCGGTGTGGGCAAAAGCCACCTGAGCTCAGCTATCGGACTGGCCTTGGTCGAGAACGGTTACCGTGTGCTGTTCACCCGCACAACCGATCTGGTCCAGAAACTCCAACAGGCGCGACGCGACCTCGCGCTGGAGAGCGCCATCGCAAAGCTGGACAAGTTCGACCTGCTGATCCTCGATGACATCGCCTACGTTACAAAGGATCAGGCCGAGACCAGCGTGCTCTTCGAACTGATCAGCGCAAGATATGAGCGCCGCTCAACGCTGATCACCGCAAACCAACCATTCGGGGCATGGGACACGATCTTCCCAGATCCCGCAATGACGCTCGCAGCCGTCGACAGACTTGTCCACCATGCCACCATCTTCGAGATGAATGTGGAAAGCTATCGCCGGAAAGTCGCCCAAAATGCGCAGCCAAAGCAGCGCGCTCAAAGCTGATTGACGCTCCGCGACAATCAAACAAAAAACACCCTTGCCCGCGACAAACCAATCGGCAAATATAAACGCGTCGCGGCCAAGGATTATCATCCTGATTGTCGCGCTGATCTCACCCAAATTGTCGCGCTACACCCAAAGCAAATCCCGCCTGAAAATCTGAAACTGCAAAAGCAAAGCCCACAGACGAGCCTGCTATATGAGAGCTGCTCGTCTGTGGGCTTTGCCACCGCCGGGGTGGGTCAGTTTTAGACGATCACCCCGGGTC
>JAHYJF010000379.1 GCA_019428955.1 Burkholderiaceae bacterium | reverse complement strand
CCGACGTCCTTGAAAGTCTGTTCGATCCGCTCGTTATCGAGCGAGGTCTCGCCCATTTCCTGTTCGAGAAAGCAGACGATCATATTGGCATAGACACTGTCGAGCGCGCGGCGCGCAGCGGTCATCTGCTGCGCCACATCGAGGCAGTTGTCGCCCTCTTCAATCATCCGGATCACGCCCCGCAACTGGCCTTCGACGCGACGCAACCGCTTCACGACCTCGCTCCGCGCCTTGGTATTGGTCAAACTCGCCATCGCCTCGCAGCTCCGTTGTAGTGATTGAAGAGAGCTATTGCTCATTGCTTATTTTGCCTGAGCCAGCTCGACCGCGGTCTTCGCGCCGAGTTTGCGCAGGATCTTCTCCATCAGGCACCAATGCGTAATGCCGCTCTGGAACAGGTTGGCGCCCACGAATACCGTGAACCAGAGAAAGTTGGAACTATAGAACCATGGGCTGCCCTGGACCCCCAGGGCCAGCGACAGCAACACGAAGAGGCCGGCGATAATACGGATCAAACGCTCGGTAGACATGGCAAAGTCCTCAGGTTAAAGAAGAAGTGAAAGTTGAAGTCGAGGGCGGCACAGCACGCTCGTACATGCCGCGATAAGTGATGAAGTAGAGCACCGGGATCACGACCAGCGTCAGCAGGGTCGAGATCATGATCCCGAAGATCAGCGACACCGCCAGCCCGTTGAAGATCGGGTCATCGAGGATGAAGAAGGCGCCGAGCATGGCCGCCAGCGCGGTCAGCAGGATCGGCTGGGCGCGCACCTGCGCCGAGCGGATTACGGCCATCGCGAAGGGCACGCCGCAGCGGGTCTCGAGCTCGATGAAGTCGACCAGCAGGATCGAATTGCGCACGATGATCCCCGCCAGCGCAATCATCCCGATCATCGATGTGGCGGTGAACTGCGCCCCCAGCAGGGCATGTCCCGGCATTACCCCGATGATGGTGAGCGGAATCGGCGCCATGATGATCAGCGGCGTCAGGTAGGAGCGGAACTGCGCGACCACCAGCACGTAGATCAGCGCGAGTCCGACGGCGTAGGCGATGCCCATGTCACGGAAGGTCTCGTAGGTGATCTGCCATTCGCCATCCCACTTGATGGCGTACTGGACGTAGGGGTCCGAAGGTTGGGCGATGAAATACTCGCCCAGCGCACCGGTTTCCGGCAACTTCAGTTCATTTAGTCGCTTGCGGAAATCAAGCATGCCGTAGAGCGGGCTGTCGATCTTGTTGCCATCAACCAGGCCCATGTCGCCGAACACGTAGGTCAGCGGCAGCAGGTCCTTGTGGTAGACCGGGGTATCGCGCTCATCGGTTTCGATGCGCACCAGTTCACCAATCCGGATCGGCTTGCCGCCGGCGCCCATCACCGGCACGTCGAGCACCGCGTCGAGCTTGCCCTTGGCTGATTCGGGCAGGGAAAGCCGCACTGCCACTGCGAACTTCGAGCGTTCGTCGCGCAGGTAGGTCACGTCCATGCCCGCCAGTGCGGCTCGCGCCGCCTGTGCGATCGCTGCGTCGCTCACGCCCAGCGCCTGCGCCTTGGGCTTGTCCACGACCAGCCGCACCCGCGGCGCCGGAGCTTCGAGCGTGGTGTCCAACGCCACCATTCCCGGCACCTCGGCCATCGCCGCTTCGAGACGCCGCGCCAGCGCCGCGCGGCCAGCCGCATCCGGACCATAGACCTCGGCCACCAGCGGCGAGAGCACCGGTGGGCCCGGCGGGACTTCGACCACCTTCATGCGGGCGCCGTGGCGCAGCGCGATCTCGCGCAGCGTCGGCAACAGCCGCTGGGCGATGGCGTGGCTCTGCTCGGAGCGGGCGTGCTTGTCGACCAGGTTGACCTGCAGATCGCCCTGCTCCGGATTGCGTCGGAAATCGTACTGGCGGACCAGTCCATTGAAATTGATCGGCGACGCGGTTCCGGCGTAACCCTGGACATTGGTTACCTCGGGCACCGTGGCGAGCGCCTGGGCAAGATCGAGCAAGGTGGCATTGGTGCCCTCGACCGGGGTGCCCGGGGGCATGTCGACGATGATCTGGAACTCGGACTTATTGTCGAACGGCAGCATCTTGAGGATCACCGCCTCGACAATGACCAGTGAAACAGCGCCGGCTAGCAACAGCACCACCGAGCCGAGCAGCGCCCGCCGCCGCCAGGCATAGCCCTTCCCGGATCGGCGGGTCAGCCAGTTGCTGCCATGGGTCGGATCGTCGTCGGGATGATCGATGAACGGCTTGAGCAACCCGCCGAAGGTGCGGTAGAGCACCCGCGCGACCGGATTGGCTGCGTGTCCGCCGACGCCATGAACCGGCACCTTCATCAGGTGCAGGGCGAGCCAGGGCGTGACCGTGAAGGCGATGGCCAGCGAGAGCAGCATTCCCATCGACGAATTGATCGGAATGGGGCTCATATAGGGGCCCATCAACCCGCTCACGAAGGCCATCGGCAACAGTGCCGCGATCACCGTCAGCGTGGCCAGGATCGTCGGCCCGCCCACTTCGTCGACCGCCACCGGAATGATCGACGCCAGCGAGCGGCCCGGCTCGAGCGCGCGATGGCGGTGGATGTTCTCGACCACCACGATGGCGTCATCGACCAGGATCCCGATCGAGAAGATCAGGGCAAAGAGCGAGACCCGGTTGAGGGTGAATCCCCACGCCCAGGAGGCAAACAGGGTCGCGGTCAAGGTGAGAATCACCGCCCCGCCGACGATCAGCGCTTCGCGCCGCCCCAGTGCGATGCCGACCAGGACGATGACCGAGAGGGTGGCGAAGGCCAGCTTCTGGATCAGTTTCATGGCCTTGTCGCTGGCGGTCACGCCATAGTTGCGGCTGACGGTAGCCTCGACGTCGCTCGGGATGAGAGCGCCGTGGAGTTCTTCGAGCCGC
>JAHYJF010000378.1 GCA_019428955.1 Burkholderiaceae bacterium | reverse complement strand
GCCTGGTCGGGGTGAGCGCACGCACTCTGCGACGCTGGCAGCGGTGGTGGAAGACGACGTTTGCTGCCAGCGGATTCTGGCAGGCGGCCCGCGGCCAATTCTGCGAACCGCTGGATTGCCGCGAGTTGCCTCACGCCCTTCTCGAGCGCTTCTGCGGTGATGCCCGCACCCGCCTGCACGGGCTGTTGCGTTTCCTGTCGCCGATTTCTGGTGGAGCAGCGGCCCAGGAGCTGGCTCGTTGAGGGCGATAATCCTGGGTTTGGCAATCCGCAGAAGACGCCCGCTGCGCCGGAGGCGACGGCGCATATAGCGTTTGCTCCCATGACGCCGCGGCCCAGATCGGGTCGGGCGCAAGGAGGAACGCGATGACAGACTCTCCCAGCTCACGCTCGCATGAGCGCTGGGCACACCTGCGCTTTTCGATCATCGGGCCGCTCTTGGCGGCGCCACCGCCGGCGGGACAACTGAAGGCGGAGCTCACCGCCCTCGCCGAGAAAACCTGGCGCCATCCGGTGACTGGCCAGCCGTGCCGGTTTGCTTTCTCGACCATCGAACGCTGGTACCTGCGTGCTCGCCGACAGCAGACTGACCCGGTCAGTGCACTCAAGCGCAAGGTCCGCAGCGATGCGGGCCGGCAGACGGCCGTCGGTGGATTGCTGCACCGGGCGCTGCTGGATCAGTATGCCGCCCACAAGAGCTGGAGTTGCCGGCTGCACTACGACAACCTCATCGCGCTGGCGGCCAGCAAGGGCGAACTGGGGCCGATCCCCTCGTACTCGACCTTGCGTCGTTTCATGATCGCTCAAGGGCTCGTACGCCGGCCGCGCCGGGCCAGTCGCGACAGCGACGGCTGGCGACGGGCCGAGAGCCGCCTCGAGCAGCGGGAAGTGCGCAGTTTCGAGATCGAGCACGTCCACGGGCTGTGGCACCTCGATTTCCATCATGGCTCGCGCAAGATCCTCGACCCGACGGGTCAGTGGATCACGCCGCTGGCCCTGGGCGTGCTTGACGATCGCTCGCGTCTGGCCTGCCACGTCCAGTGGTACCGCAGCGAGACGGCGGCCGATCTCATCCACGGCCTGTGTCAGGCGTTTCAGAAACGGGGTCTGCCGCGGTCGCTCTTGACCGACAACGGCAGCGCCATGACCGCCCAGGAGACCGTCGCAGGCCTGCTGCGCCTGGGCGTGGTCCACCGCACCACCTTGCCGTACTCCCCGTATCAGAATGCAAAGCAAGAGGTCTTCTGGGCTCAACTCGAAGGCCGGCTGCTGGCGATGCTCGAAGGCGTCGAGGATCTGACCCTGCCGCTCTTGAACGAGGCGACCCAGGCCTGGGTGGAGCTGGAATACCAACGCCGGGTGCATGGTGAAACCGGTCAGACCCCTGTCGAGCGCTGCGCCCAGGGACCGAACGTCGGCCGCGCGTGTCCGGACAGCCAGACGCTGCGCCAGGCTTTCACCACGGAGATCAGGCGCATCCAGCGGCGGTCCGATGGCACGATCACCCTCAGTGGCCGTCGCTTCGAGATCCCTGCCCGCTACCGCACCCTGAGCCGGGTGACCTTGCGCTTTGCCGCCTGGGATCTGACTCAGGTCTACCTCACAGACGAGCGCACGGGCGACGTGCTGTGCCGCCTCTTTCCCCTGGACAAGGCCAAGAACGCGGACGGTAGGCGCCGAACACTGACGCCGCTCGGCCAGCCGGTGGCAGACGAGCCGACGCCGTCTGCCGCAGGCATGGCGCCGCTGCTGCAGCAACTGATCGCCGAGTACGCGGCCACCGGGCTGCCGCCCGCCTATCTGCCCCAGCGCGAAACCGAACCCCATACCGAGGTGGCGCCAGGTGCGCACTCCGAGGAGATCCGATGAACCAGAAACTACTGGCCCTGTATGGCCTGAAGTGGAACCCCTTTTCGCCGGATATTCCACTCGAAGCGCTCATGCTCACGCCGAAGCTCGCGAATTTCTGCTGGCGCGTCGAGAACCTGGTCGGCCAGGGCGGTTTCGCTCTGGTGACCGGCGAACCTGGCCTCGGCAAGTCGATCACCCTGCGCCTGGTCGTCGACAAGCTCCGCGCACAACGGGAGCTCACGGTCGGCATCCTGTCGCGCCCGCAGGCCACCCTCCAGGATTTCTATCGCGAACTGGGAGACCTCTTCCAGGTCCAGCTCTCTCCCCACAACCGCTGGGCCGGCACTCGCCTGCTACGTGAACGCTGGCTGGCCCATATCGAGGCCGCGCTCGTGCGACCGATCCTGGTGATCGACGAGGCGCAGGAGATGCAACCGAGCATCCTGAACGAACTGCGCTTGCTCAGTGCGGCCAACCTCGACTCCAGCTGTCTGTTGACCGTCGTGCTGGGAGGAGACTCGCGCTTGACCGAGAAGTTTCGCGCGCCTGAACTCCTGCCTCTGGGCAGCCGCATCCGGGTGCGTCTGACACTTCAGCCGGCCACACCCCAGGAACTCCTCGAGGGCTTGCGGCATGGCCTCGAACAGGCCGGCAACCCCAATCTGATGACGCCCGAACTGATGACAACGCTGACCGAACACGCGGCCGGCAACTACAGGATCTTGATGACAATGGCCGCGGAACTCCTCGACGCCGGCATCCAACGCAACGCCAACCAACTCGACGAGAAGCTCTACCTGGAGGTCTTCGCCGTGCCGGCGACGCCTGAACGCGGACGTCCGCGATCGGCAATGCAACGATGAGATCACGAATCCATCGACCGAGGTCGCCGCCCATCGAATAGCCCGAACACGCGACCATCAAATAGCGTGCGCCTGCTCAAGTTCATAGCGTCCGGTGCCAAGTTAATTAACTACAGCGCGCACTACACAGGTGGTATGCAATATGTCTATAACGACTTTACTACTCGCTATGATTACTTCGCGAGGGACGGTCTGTTAATATGCGTCTC
>JAHYJF010000377.1 GCA_019428955.1 Burkholderiaceae bacterium | reverse complement strand
ACTCGGGCAGGCAGCGCGGCGCTGGGAAGACGATCTGGCCCAGGCGCTGATCGCACGCTCCGGTGAGGAGGCGGGCAACCTGAGCATGCGCGAGTATGGTCTCGCCTTTCCGACCGCCTACCGCGAGGACCATAGCGCCCGTGAGGCGGTCTACGACATCGAGTTGATGGATACCCTGCGCGACGGCCAGTCGATCGCAGTGAGCCTCTATGCGCCGCTGGAATCGACCACCGGCAACCTGCGTTTCAAGATCCTCCACAGCGGCGTCCCGGTGCCGCTCTCCGAGAGCCTGCCGATGCTCGAGGACATGGGCCTCAAGGTCATCGATGAGCACCCCTACCGGGTGGCACGCGCCAGCGGTGAGCCGGTCTGGATCCATGATTTCGGACTGCAACTGGGCGCCGGCGTGGAGCTCGATATCGACGCGGCGCGGGCACCGTTCCAGGACGCCTTCCGCGAAGTCTGGAAGGGCGAGATCGCCAGCGACAAGTTCAATCGCCTGATCCTCGCTGGCGGGCTTGATTGGCGCGAAGTCAAGGTGCTGCGGGCTTACGCCAAGTACATGCGCCAGGCCGGGATCACCTTCAGCCAGAGCTACATCGAGGCGACGCTGGCCACTTATCCGGCAATTGCGCGGACTCTGGTCGAGATGTTCGAAACGCGCTTGAATCCCGCCTTCGAGGGCGACCGAACGGTCGCCACGCTGGCCAAGGAGCAAGAGGTCCGCGCCGCGCTCACCGGCGTATCCAGCCTCGACGACGACCGAATCCTGCGCCAGTTCATGGCCCTGATCAACGCGACGCTGCGCACCAACTACTACCGTCGCGGTGCTGCCGGCGAGCTCAAGTCGTATATTTCGTTCAAGTTCGACCCCAAGAAGATTCCCGGGTTGCCTGAACCGCGGCCAATGTACGAAATCTTCGTGTTTTCGCCGCGCTTCGAGGGCATACACCTGCGCGGCGGCATGGTGGCACGCGGCGGCCTGCGCTGGTCTGATCGGATGGAGGATTTCCGCACCGAGGTGCTGGGACTGGTCAAGGCGCAGGTGGTCAAGAACGCAGTGATCGTGCCGACCGGCTCGAAGGGCGGGTTCGTCCTCAAGAAGCCGCCCGTTTCGGGCGATCGCGAAGCGTTGCTGAAGGAAGCGATAACCTGTTACCAGATGTTCCTGCGCGGGCTGCTCGACATCACCGACAACCTCGACCGCGGCCAGGTGGTGCCGCCTCCCGCTGTCTTGCGTCACGACGGCGACGATCCCTACCTGGTGGTCGCAGCCGACAAGGGCACTGCCACCTTCTCCGACACCGCCAACGCGGTCGCCGGCGAGTACGGCTTCTGGCTCGACGACGCCTTCGCTTCGGGCGGTTCGGCCGGCTACGACCACAAGAAGATGGGGATCACGGCGCGGGGCGCCTGGGAATCGGTCAAGCGCCATTTTCGCGAACTCGGCCACGACACGCAGAGCCAGCCGTTTACCGTCGTCGGCGTCGGTGACATGTCAGGCGACGTATTTGGTAACGGCATGCTGCTGTCGCGCCATATCAAGCTGGTCGCAGCGTTCGATCATCGCCACATCTTCATTGACCCAGAACCGGATTGCGACGCCAGCTACGCCGAGCGCAAGCGCCTCTTCGCGCTGCCGCGCTCGTCGTGGGCCGACTACGACCTGAAGCTGATTTCAAAGGGCGGCGGAATATGGCCGCGCACCGCCAAGTCGATCACGCTCAGCGACGAGATGCGCCGTGCGCTCGACGTCGACGCCGAGACCCTGACCCCGGCAGAACTGATCCGGACAATCCTGATGACCCCGGTGGACCTGTTGTACAACGGCGGCATCGGCACCTATGTCAAGGCCACTGACGAAACCAATGCCGCGGTTGGTGATCGCGCCATCGATGCTCTGCGGATCAACGCGGATCAGCTCCGCTGCCGGGTCGTGGCGGAAGGCGGTAACCTGGGGTTCACCCAGCGTGGCCGGATCCAGTTTGCCGAGCGCGGTGGCTTGATTTACACCGACGCGATCGACAACTCGGCAGGCGTCGATTGCTCCGACCACGAGGTCAATATCAAGATTCTGCTCAACGGGGTTGTAGCTGATGGGGAGATGACCCGCAAGCAGCGCGACGCCCTGCTCTTGGAGATGACCGACGAAGTCGCCGCCCTGGTGTTGCGTGACAACATCCAGCAAACCCAGATCCTCAGCGTGATGGCAGCGCGTTCACCGAGGCTGCTCGACGAGCAGGCGCGCTACATGCGCACCCTTGAAAAAGCCGGGCGCCTGAACCGCTCGATCGAATTCTTGCCCGATGACGAGGAAATCGCCGCCCGGACCCGGGCCGAGCGCGGTTTGACGCTGCCGGAACTTTCGGTGCTGCTGGCCTACAGCAAGATCGACCTCTACGAGAAGGTGGTTGCCTCTGAAGCCCCCGAGGAGCCGCTGGTGGCGGCGCTGCTACCAGCATATTTCCCCACCCCGCTGCGCAAGAAGTTCGTGGCCGGGATCGAGTGCCATCCCCTGCGCCGCGAAATCATCGCCACGGCGGCCGTCAACGAGATGGTCAACCGGATGGACAGCACGTTCGCGTTCCGGCTGACCGAAGACATCGGCGCCACCGCCGGTCAAGTTGTGCTCGCCTACACGGCGATCCGCGACGCCTATCAGTTGCGCGAAGTTTGGGAAGAGATCGAGGCGCTGGATCCATCGGTTCCGGCCGCGATGCACAATGCCTTGCTCTCCGACGTCAGCCGCCTGACGGCGCGCGGCACCCAGTGGCTGCTGCGGCGTCCCGCTTATCTCGCCGACCTGGGCAAGGGGGTCGAACTGTTCCGCGCCGCGATCCATGAGCTTTCAGGACGTCTCGAGGGGCTGTTGCTGGGCTCCGAGCTGGCCGCCTTCGACGCGGCCGTCAGCTCATATGTCAGCGCC
>JAHYJF010000376.1 GCA_019428955.1 Burkholderiaceae bacterium | reverse complement strand
GGCCCCTGTCTTGCTCGGCCCGGATTCATCGCTGCCACTGGCTATCGAGCGCCGAAAAACGTCCTGGAACTCGTGGAATCCCTTGTAGCCGAGCTTGTGCGTCAGGCGGGTCAAGGTCGAAGGATTCACACCGGTCGCTTCGGCAAGTTCCAAAATCGACGAGATCGCAGTATGCCGGGGAGCGTCCACCAACTGGGCCAGCGCGTCGCTCGCCCGGTTACCGAGTCTGATGCCCGCAACTCCCCGCCGGATTCCAGCCACGAGTACACGGAGTTCGTCTAGGCTGTGTGGTGCCGAGGTGGCGAGTGCATAAGTCTGCATGAGCCTTGAACATAGCGCACTTTCATGGCAATTACAAAAAACCTTGCATAGTCCATAATAGAAGCAAATTTTCTTGCCACAATGAACCTGGCCACCCATCTTCTGTGCCCTCAGCAGATCCGCGGCAGCAGTTCACTGATCGAACCGCGCAAGATCGCGTCGGCCAGGTCATCGAGGGCGGTAGCCTCGCCGTTAACGATGACGGTGCGCGCTCCGGCGCGCTGCGCGATGGGTACTGCCTCTGCGATCGGATAGACCTGCAGCGTCGTCCCGACCGCGATCATCACGTCTGCTTCGCGAGCCACCTTCATGGCCCGGGCGAGCAGCCCGTGGTCAAGTGCCTGCCCGAAATAGATTGTGTCGCTCTTGAGAATTCCGCCACATGATCGGCAAGCTGGGTCAGTCTCGCCGGCCCGCACCCGCGCGAGAGCCGCGAGCATCGGGGTCCGCTCGCCGCACTGCCAGCACATTGCCCGGCGCATCGTGCCGTGGACCTCGATCACCAGTTCGGGGGAATTACCGGCGATCTGATGTAGCTCGTCGATGTTCTGGGTGATCAGCGCGTGCAGCTTGCCCCGGCGCTCGAGCGCGACCAGGGCTTCGTGGGCCGGGTTGGGCTGGGCCTGCCAGGCGCTATGACCAAGTCGCGCCTGCCAGGCGTCCCGGCGCACCTGGGGCTCGGCGAGGTAATTGTCGATGCTCGAGAGCCGCTCCGCGGCCGGATTGCGGCTCCACAACCCTTGCGGACCGCGAAAGTCAGGGATTCCGGAGTCGGTCGAGATGCCCGCGCCGGTAAGAACGACGACGCGTTTCGCGGCGTCGATCCAGCTTCGTACCTGCGCGATGGATTGGGACAGTGACATCGCTCGTCCTTTCGGGCCGCTACCAGTGCCGATGACACACTAACATGCCATGGTGCTGGCCATCGGCGGCTGGAATACCCGTGCAAATCGGTCGTCAACGAGAGGCAAGTTTGACGTCTGCCCCTGAATGCTGTCTACTTCGCACCCGGCAAGTCGTCACTGCAAGCAGCAGTCCGGCCGGCGCGACGACGGCCAACCGGAAGACAGCCGGAAAGCAGAGTCGCCGCACTGCGCAGATCCGCGCGCCTCGACAATTACCCAAATCGGCGCAATGGCGCCGGGGAGGACTTTGCGTGCAGTACGTCGCCGATACCATCGCCAAACTCAATCGCACCGGACCCGCCCAGATCGAGTATTACCAGGCGGTCGAGGAAGTTCTGTCCTCACTGACTCCGCTGCTCGAGCGTGACCCCAAGTACCGCAAGCACAACATCATCGATCGCATGGTCGAGCCGGAACGCCAGATCACGTTCCGGGTCGCGTGGATCGACGACCAGGGAAACGTGCAGGTCAACAAAGGCTACCGGATCGAGTTCAATTCGGCGCTGGGCCCCTACAAGGGCGGGCTGCGCCTGCACCCGAGCGTCTATGGCGGAATCATCAAGTTCCTCGGCTTCGAGCAGGTCTTAAAGAACGCGCTCACCGGCCTGGCCATCGGTGGTGCCAAGGGCGGCAGCGACTTCGACCCCAAGGGCAAGTCGAACAACGAAGTCATGCGATTCTGCCAGTCGTTCATGAATGAGCTCTATCGCCACATCGGTCCGACCATCGACATCCCGGCGGGCGACATCGGCGTGGGCGCGCGCGAAATCGGCTATCTCTTCGGACAGTACAAACGCCTCACCGGCCGCTTCGAAGGCGTGTTGACCGGCAAGAAACTCAGCTGGGGCGGCTCTTTGGGACGTACGGAAGCCACCGGCTACGGCGCCGTATATTTCGCGCAAGACATGCTGGCGGATCGCGGCGAGACGCTCGAGGGCAAGACCTGCGTGGTATCGGGCTCGGGCAACGTCGCTATCTATACCGTGGAGAAGCTCTATCAGGTCGGGGCGACGCCGGTCACGGTGAGCGACTCCAGCGGCATGATCCACCATCCGCAGGGCATCAATCTGGCAACCCTCAAGCTGCTCAAGGAAGTGGAAGGGGCCTCACTGTCGAGCTATCTCGTACATCACCCCGAGGCCAGCTATACGCCAGTCTCGGCCTATCCAGATGGCCGCAATCCACTCTGGTCGGTGCCGTGCTTCGCGGCTTTCCCGAGCGCCACCCAGAATGAACTCAATGCCGCCGACGCGGAAGCGCTGCTGCACAACGGCTGCATCTGCATTTCGGAAGGGGCGAACATGCCGTCGACGCATGGCGCGATCGCGCAGTTTCTGGCGGCTGGCATCTGCTACGGTCCGGGCAAGGCCGCCAACGCCGGGGGGGTTGCCACCAGCCAGCTGGAAATGGCGCAAAACGCCAGCATGGTGCAATGGACTTTCGAAGAGGTCGACAGCCGCCTGCGCAACATAATGAACCACATCTACCGCACCGCCAGCGAGACCGCCCGCGAATTCGGTCAGCCCGGCAACCTGGTGCTCGGCGCCAATATTGCGAGCTTTCGCAAGGTTGCCGACGCGATGATCGATCAGGGCGTGGTCTAGCCAAGCAAGATGCCCGCAACCCAAGTGGGCTGCGGGTCATTGGTGCCCCGGGCCGGACTCGAACCGGCACGCCTTTCGGCCGCGAATTTTAAGTCCGCTACGTC